>JAAAOZ010000019.1 GCA_009908585.1 Chloroflexota bacterium | reverse complement strand
GATGATCCGATGAAGCTCAACACCACCCAAGTTCACGGCGGGGCCAAAATTCTTCACAAGGCCCAAAAAGGAAATTGGTGTAACAAAGCCTCACCTCCTCCCTGATCTGTCATAGACAGATCCTCCCTCCTCCTCTCCATTGAACGGAGAGGAGAAGGGGGTAGGGGTGGTGGAGAGGCTGTATTGTGAAACCATCAGTCAAGTTTAACCACGATCCAACCATCAAGGTCAACGCGCTGTCACTGGCGCGCTGCGCGCCGTAGATCGCCAGCTTTTCCTGGTCGGCGCTGGATGCCTGGATACTGGTCTCGCCAAACGCGCCACCCATACTATTATAGTTGCGGTACATGAGAAAGGCAAACGTTTCTTGATCGTCGATTTCGGGCGGCCCCCAGAGGGTCGCCAGGTCAAGTCCCTCGCGGCCAAAGATGCCCAGTACATCCGCTTGAGCCAGGGCGCCATTGTGGGCGTTGTGAAAACCGAACGTTAAGGTAGTTCCAAAATTTAAAACCTTCC
The DNA here is from genome assembly GCA_009908585.1 of Chloroflexota bacterium. GTDB lineage: Bacteria > Chloroflexota > Anaerolineae > B4-G1 > SLSP01 > JAAAOZ01. The sequence goes on along the minus strand of JAAAOZ010000019.1, from coordinate 6,859 downwards.
AAACCAGATGTTTTTTTCCTTGGAACGGCACTCCACGCCCCGTTGTAGGTCACGGCACTCGAGCGCGACCCTACATACACCGGGCCGGTATTATCATAATCGACGGTGATGTCATTATACGACCAATCCTCCCATCCCGTGGCTAAGGCGTCGTCGTACACAACCTGCCCCTCGGCTGCTTGTGTCCCCAGGGTCGTATAAGGTAGGCCCAGCAAAATAACAACCATCAGCGTTAGAAAACCGGTTAAAGACATCGCTTTCTTGACTTTCATACTTCCTCCTTTTAAGGGGTTAGGTGGTTCCAGAAATTAAAACCTCCCAAACCTGATGTTTTTCCCTCTGAAAACTCCCCGTTTTTGGGAGACTTATTTTCTTGGAACGGCCTTATCCGGCAAGATTCACAAAACTAGTTTTCCCGCATCACCAACGGCAGGTAGATGAAAATATCCGTGGGCATCACCTTTACCGTATCTGAGAGGATCGGTGTGGTACCGACGGCACTGAGCGTGACGGTGTACCATTCGTAATTGGTCAGACCGGTCAGCGTGTGGGCGCGCAGGGTATTGGTCAGGCCAGTGATGGGTAGGTAGACGCTGCCAGGGCTTTGGTAGTTGATCGTCCAGGTGCTGCTCGTCGGCAGAATGGCATTGACGATCCAATCCAGTTGGATGGTTTGGTCGCCCGGCGTGCCATGCAAAGACAATTCTTGGGATAGAGGATGGGGATAGGTGTAGGGGGTATAAATGAATTGTCAGTTATCTATGCCGACACAACGGTAGAGTTTTCTTGTATCTGTTTCCCGGTAGCAGTCGTTGTTCTGGCAGGTCGGAGGTCTGTTCGCGGCCACGTCATAGAAAAAATTGGTTGGAGATTCTCCACCCGGACTGCGCGAGGCGTCATCCCACCAGTCTGTGTCCTCTGCGATGTGATCGTAAGGGTCAAACTCTTCATGCCAAACAGCAATGATGTTGTTATCGCGGGTATTTCTGTTATTCCAGATATAGCCGTTGTTTACCTGATCACCTCCGGGGCTACCATCACAGCCACCCGAGTCAGTGCAAGTCTCGTGCTCTTTCCTTACTTGAATTTTGCCGCGAGTGCCGCTGGTTCCAATCTGAGCGCTGTTGTTAAAAATTATTCCCGTACCCCCTCGATAATCATGAGAAAATCCCCCCCCCGTACTCGGATCAAAATCATTTGTGGCAACATTTTCATAAATTTCATGCGCTACAACTCCCCGATTACGTGTATCTCCGTGAGCATCCAACTTAAGCTTCCCCTCAATTGTGTTATGCCGATATACCCAACGCACGCCTTCGCCACTAGTTAATATAAATTGACCGGCATTTGTTGATGTATTGTTGGGATGGTTCAGAAATAGGTTGACACTTTTTCTCATCATCCCAAGCCCGGCGGTTCCCACGGCCATTGGGCCGTGGGGTCAAAAGAAAAACCACGGGCTACCATTACAAAGTCGCCCTCTCTAATATTTTTAGGTGATGGGTTTCTACGCAAAACAAAAGTGTAAACCAAACTCTGCTTGCTCGTGAACCATCCTTGATTTGGTGATGAGCAAACTGGATGTCCACGTTGCCGTACATGCCGGCAACACAACCGTATCGCCCGGATTAGGCCGTTCCAAGAAAATAAACCTCCCAAAAGTGGGGAGTTTTCCGAGGAAAAAGCATCAGGTTTGGGAGGTTTTAATTTCTGGAACTACCTTAGCTGTAGCCACCGCCGCGCTCACGTCGGGTTGTTCACAACTTGCTGTCGCTATTGTTGTCGTTTGCGCCGTCGCGTTGCTCACCAAGGCGCTGAAGGATAGGACAATGCTTGCCACGCCTAGCACGAAAATTCTCCTTTTTCGATTAATAAAAGTTGTACATTATGATCTCGAATCAATTCTTAGATATTTATCATAACCGTGTAATGAGTGGCAGATACACAGAAATGTCCGTCGGCATCACGCGCACGGTGTCGGTCAAGATAGGCGTGGCGTCTACCATCGCATTGAGGGTGACGGTGTACCATTGGTAGTGGGTCAGTCCGGTGAGGGTATAGGCGCGGGTGGGGGCCGGAAGTCCGGTGATGGGCGAGGGTTCGTCGCCGGGGGGGCCGGCGTAGGCGAGGGTCCAGGTGGTGGTCGGTGGCAGGGTGGCGTTGACGGTCCAGTCCAGGTGGATGGTTTGGTCGGCGGGGGTGCCTCGGAGTTGCAAGTGGGGCACGAACTGGTGAGGTCCCAGATCCCAGGTGCCGGTCACCGGACGCGCGTTCCCCTCCAGATCGGAGTAAAAATTGTAAGTGGGGAACAACGTCTCCAGCTCATAAGCCTGGAGCACATCCGTGATCGAGACCCCGGCATCTCGCGCCGGACTGGCTTCCCTCAAGTGAAAATCGAGGCCGGAATAGTCCACGAAGAGTTCATCCTTGTGTACTTCCCGCGCGTCAATTTCGGTGGGATGCAGGTCGGGTTGGTCCCAGGTGAAGGCGGTGTACATGTTGTAGGTCGATTCCGGCGTTCCCTCACCGGTCAAAGTGCCCCCATCAACAATGTTGTTCCGAAACACTTTATCTCCTGCAGTGCGAAAATAGGTAGAACTGTGGGTGTCCGCCCCCAGAATCAGGTTGTTCAAAGTCAGATGATAGCCCGTCCCCATGCTCCAGGAGGCGATGATGCGCGTCGAATCGCCACTGTAGAACACGTTATTGACCAGCACCAAGTTACCCATGGTATTAAAGGTCAGGGGTACGTTTCTCTCGATGGCGATGATGTTGTCGGCCACCAGGACGTCGTTGCACTCATCGTAGATGGCCATGCCGTTACCATGGGTACCCAGGAAGCCGCCGATGTGGTTGCCGACGATCTCCATCCGTTCATTCTCCCGCAAAGAGACGTTGGTGCCTTCGTGATTGCGGATGGTGTTATGGCGGATAATCAGATTGGTGTGGTTTAACCCCTGCAATCCGGCGCCAAAATTCATATCGATGGTGTTGCTCTCGATCCGGTCGTCCGTGCCCTGATAGAGGCTGATGCCATATCCGTAATTGTGGTGAATGTGGCAGTTTTTGACGTGTAGGCCGGTGTGTGAGAATCCGTGGGGGGCGACGACGCCTCCTTTGCGGGTCCAGTTACCGCTAAAGCCCCGGATTTCGAAGCCGTCGATGGTCACGTAATTCGCGAAGTTCTGGCGTATGAAGAACCCCATCTGTTTATCGTTGATGCCAATGTTGTCGGCCAGATGGGCGGTATCTCTGGGCCACACGTAGAGCCAATACTTTCCCTCGCCATCCGGCTCAGGAGTATAAAAATACTCGCCCGGCTGATCCAATAGATGAGGATGATTGTAGATCGAATAGGCGTCCGGGTGGGTGTAACCGCTGAAAGCCAAGGGGGCAGCGAGAGGAGTCTCGAAGGTGATGCTGTGCTGCGCCTGGCTGGAAGAGGCGATACGGTGCGAGTGAATCGTGTTGTTCTGTGCATGAAGCCACACCCAGACATTGGCCCCGGCCCAGTAGTCGTCGGGCTGGGTCAGATAGTCTGAATCGATCAGGTGTTCAGTTAAACCGACGGACTCTTCCGTGATGGGGATGAATAACATTTGATTCTGGATGATCAGACCTTGATTGGGATCCTGGGCTGGCAGCAGAAAGTCTCCGTTTTCATAGAGTACGATCAAATGCTCCAAATTTGGATTCTGTGATGGTGGCAATGCCTCAAGCGATGTCCGGTATATGCTTGCATAGTGGGGGTTCACTGTCCCTTGCACCGTCAAGTGCGGATCGTCAGCAGCGCATTGTACCCAACCGGTCAACACGCGGGTGCCCTCCAACACAGGGGTCTCGCCGGGATAGTTTTGAAGGGTGATGCGATTGTCCGGTTCGCCGTTGAAACGAAGGTTTACCTGCTCGTAGTAGAGACCCGCGCGCACCTGAACGATGTCGCCGGGTTGGCTGGCGTCCAGTCCCTCTTGGATGGTCGTGTAGGCATCGCCGTCACTGCCGGAGCAATTCTGATTGACGATGGAGTAATTGCCTAGCGTACAGTTATCGGACAGGGCGCTATCGACGTGTATATCAGCAATCAGACCGGCGGTTATGCCCTCAGATGTCCATCCCAGCAGAACCAGCGTGAGAATTAGCAGCAGTCTCTTGTTCTTCATGGCTTCTCCTGACTTTGATGTGTGGTTGTTGATGCGAAATACCTCAATTACCCTTTAACACCAGCGGCAAATAGATCAAGCGGCCCGTCGGCATCACCTGCACCGTGTCGCTCAGGGTCGAACTGGGGCCGTCCATCGCGTGCAGCGTGACGGTGTACCACTGGTAGTTCTCCACGTGATCCGTCAGCACGGTCGAGCGGGTCGTGCTGAGCGGCTCGGTGGCGGTGTACACGGGGGATGTCTGGGTGTAGTAATCGATGTGCCAGGTGGCGGCAGTTGGTAGATCGGCGTTGACGTCCCAAGAGAGATGAATGGCCTCATCAGTGGGTGTCCCGCGCAGGAACAGATCCGGCAAAAATTCATAGGCGCCGATGAACGTCCCCCCCTCGCCGCCGTCGATGGCTGGCGAGCCGGCCTGTAAATGCAAGCCATCGTCGGATGTCCATGGGACCCCGTCGGAACCGGGGATGTCAGCGGGCTGCTGAAACATAGGGTCTGTGTCGAGCAAGTCCGTCGGCGAGCTTGGGCCAGGATCGTCACGGCACTCGAAGGTCAAGTTATGGCCGCTCTCATAGGCGCTGTCATCGTCAGACCAGTAAGGGGCTCGAATTTGGGTGAAAATGTTGTTCTTGATCGTCCCCGTCGAGCCAAAGCGAAATCCCACCCCGTGGCTGGTCCCTGGATCTCCCGTACCGGTCCCCACCCACGTGTTGTTCTTGACGTGTAGGTCGCGGATGTTATGTGCGCATACGCCCCAGGCAGCGAAACCCTCGAATACGTTGTAGCGAATGGTGATGTTGGTGTGGCTGCTGCCGGTCCCCTCCATCATAAATACCTGATGGACGAAATCCGTGCACATGTTGTTCTCAAATAGAACGTTGTGGGCTTGGCCATCGTTGTTATCATAGGTTTGAAAGCAATCGGTGTGAGAAGTGCCGATCTCTTCCTGGCGTGTGCCGTGGAAGTAGTTGCCTCGAATGACGTGATTAGTACCAAAGAAACGTATATAGTCCGCATCGGATCCGCCTTCCGGGCGGATCAGGCGCTCGACCTCGTTGTTCTCAACCAACCAGCTATCGCCAGAGACCGACATAATGCCCTGATTACAGCCGTAGATGTAGTTATCGGCGATATAGACATCATTCCACTCGCCCTCCCCAGCCCAGGAGACAGTGATACCTGCCCCGGGGACACTGTGGATGTAATTGTCCACCAATTCGACGTTATTCCCTCCCATCCAGATGCCGCCATCCAACCATCCGCCCTCATCGTGCGTGATCTCAAACCCCTCGATCCGGATCCCATCGGCGGAGACGTTGAAACCGTGCAACACCTGCACCGATCGACGGGGGAGAGCTTCAAAAGTGATCTTGGCGCCGGGGCTTCCATCCTCTGTAATCAAAACGCGCTCATCATAAACCCCCGTTTTGACGTAAACCGTATCCCCGGCGTCAGCGACATCGGCGGCATGCTGGATCGTCTGCCAGGGCGACGCTTCCGTCCCCGGATTAGCATCGCTGGCCTGGGGATGCGCTTGATCGACGTAGTAAACCGTCGCTTGCGCGGTGACCGGCGCCGGAGAAAGTCCCATCGAGATCAAAGGTATGCGCAACAAGCAGATCATGACGGTCATAGTTTTCATTGTGTGATGCCCCTCCTTTTCAAACTAAGTTTAATTTAAACGCATTCAGTTTCTCGGCTCTTCGGGAATTCGCCGGGTGCAACCGCCAAGCGCTATTGCGCCTCCACCCGCAGAGCCGGCGCTCGATATTGGTCCTCTGGCTCTGACAGGAAATTAGGTGAAGCTCGTAGCTCTAGAAGCTCAAGGGGCAGGATGCCCCACCGGCATCAGATACAGCGGGGCGTGATCCTCCGGCAGATTCAGGGCCGATTGCAGTTGCTCGTCGTGCATCGCGCCGATGGGAACGCAGCCCAGATCCATCGCCACGGCCTGGAGGGCGAGGTTCTGCGCGGCGTGTCCGATCTCCATGTGGATGTAACGCTCCGCCCGGTCGCCGTAACGCTCGGCGGTGCGCTCATAGACGGCGGTGAAGAGGAAGATGGCCGGCGCCTCGCGCAAGGCGTCCTGACGCAATCCGGCGTCCCACGCGGCCTCTCGCATATCCTCTGCGGAGAGACGGGTCAGATCATGGCCTTCGGGTCGGTACCAGTACACTCCCTCCGGCAGGATGACGTACAGCTCCAGGGGATACCGTGCGCCCGCCGACGGGGCGGCGCGAAATCCTTGTTGGGGGTCGGTGATGCCCTGCGCGGCCCACAGCAGTTGCCCGATCTCTTCCAACGTCAGCGGGGTTGAGGTGAAGGAGCGCACCGAGCGGCGCTCGGCTATCGCTGCCTCCAACGCAACGTCGCCATCCAAGCGCGGCGCGGGCAATTCCAAGTCTCCGGGCGCCGGTGATGCCTCCGCTGCGGGTGCATTCGAGGTTGGGGTGCGACAGGCGCCGCCTCCCACACTCAGCAACAGCGCCACGAGAACAAACCATAGCTTGCGGTTCATCAGCAGGTCCATATTTACCTCCTTGTTTTCGATCCGTAGCTGTTTAGTTTTCTTAGCGGACTAAGGTGCGACGCACTTGAACTGAAGGAAAGGCGCGCCCCCATGCAGTATATGCGCGGCGACAAGCCCAAAAAGTGCGTTGCACCTCACAAGACTAAACGGTTACTTCGATCCTATCGAT
>JAAAOZ010000509.1 GCA_009908585.1 Chloroflexota bacterium | reverse complement strand
CCTAATTTGGCGCATCTCTCCACCAAATTCCTGAACCCACAGAAAACGTTAGAACCCGGGATTTTGCCGGGTAATCCCCTAAGCAGCCCTAAAAGCAGCGCAGATGTGCGTGTTTGTGGGGATCACAGACCTTTTTCGCGTCGCTACTGGGTTGTGGGTGGGGATAGTATAATTGCACCCGGCAAATTCCTGAAGAGCCAAGAAACATTACCCAAAAGTGTCAATCTATTTGAGAACCATCCCGAGATCCGCAGAGAAAGGCCTTTCTCCGTGCCTCTCTGTGACACGTTGTGTCCCAATCTGCCAAGGCGGTCCTCCGCCCGGCGGCCCTCCGCCCCCATGCTGATCAAAAATAGCTCTGGAAAAGTGTCCGGTGACTAGATCTAATTTTATTCATCGAATCACCATCTCTAATCACAGAAATTAACCTTTACCTTGGTTTTCCTTAGCGCCTTTGCGCGCCCTGTTAGCTTTTTCCAGTGGAGTCATAGAGGGCCCCGGTTTTTGGGCTTTCAAATCATTGTAACCGAGGTTTATGCTGCTATAATAGAGGGGGGATCATTCCAGACGCCTCATCCTTGAGTTTGAGGGATAACCCGCTGGAATGTCCGGGAGATGGGGTGAAAATCAACTAAAACACAAGGAGTGGAAACATGGCAATTGAATTAAAACCACCAGAACCCTTAGAAGCACCAGAGCCAGTTGAACCTGTAGAGAAGGATCAAGCAGAGGAGATGGTCGAGTTGGAGCCGGAGATCACGCAGCGCCTGAACACCAAGGTCGAGGAGTTTGTGGATGTGGTGCTCAGCGCCGAGGTCAACACCGAGCCGTTCAATGAGCGCATGACCGCGATCCACAATATGGGGAACGCCGAGATCCGTAAGGCGGCGAGCGTCTCCAATCGTATCTTGGATCAGCCGGTGCGTGGGCTGTCGGAGGATTCGGGCGTCTCGCAGGCGTTGGTCTCACTGCGCAGCACCGTCGAGGAATTGGATCCCTCGCAACAGGCCGCCACGAAGCGCAAGTTGCTGGGCATCATTCCGATGGGCGATAAATTGACGAACTATTTCCAGAAGTATCAATCGGCCCAAGATCATATCGACGCGGTCCTCAACGCTCTCTATCACGGCCAGGATGAGTTGCGCAAGGACAACGCGACCATCGAGCAGGAGAAGCGCAATATGTGGGAGGTGATGCAACATCTCCAGCAATATATCTACGTCAGCCGCAAGCTGGACGCGGCGTTGGAGACCCGCATCGCCGAGATCGAGGCCCAAAATCCCGAAAAGGCCCGCCTGGTCAAAGAGGATATGTTGTTCTATCTGCGCCAGAAAGAGCAAGATCTGCTCACGCAGTTGGCCGTCAGCATCCAAGGCTACTTGGCCTTAGATATGGTGCGCAAGAACAACCTGGAATTGATCAAGGGCGTGGATCGCGCGACGACGACGACGATTTCCGCGCTGCGCACTGCCGTGATCGTGGCGCAGGCGCTCAACAACCAGAAGCTGGTATTGGATCAGATCACGGCCCTCAACACGACCACGGGCAACATCATCGAATCGACCTCCGCGATGTTGAAGGGCCAATCGGCGGAGATTCAGACGCAGGCGGCCAGCGCCACGGTGGATATGGAAAAGCTCCAGACGGCGTTCAACAATGTCTACGAGGCGATGGATATGATCTCCGAGTTCAAAGTCCAGGCGCTGGATAGTATGGCGCAGACGGTCAACACGCTCTCTGCCGAGGTGGACAAAGCCTCAACCTATGTGGATCGCGTGCGCAGCGAGCAGACCTTGGACGTGACGGAGGAAATCGCGCTGCCGGGCGAACAGGATGAAGATGAGGATGTCGTCTCGATTTAGCATCCCATGCTGAGATTTGCTGAGATTGGAGGCGCCTATGAGTGAATTGATACCGCCCTTTGAGCGGGAGGCCCTGACGGCGCTCTACGAGGGCGCGTCAGGAGACGATTGGCAGGAAGGCGAGGGCTGGCTGAGCGATGCGCCGCCCGGCGCGTGGCACGGCGTCACCGTGCGCAACGGTCACGTCGTCGGGCTGGATTTGGCCAACAACAATCTGAGCGGCCCGATCCCCGCCGAACTGGGACGTTTGACGGACCTGCGGAAGCTGGATCTCTCGCGCAACGCCTTGCGCGGGACGATCCCGGAGAAGCTGGGTCATCTCAAGGATCTGCGGGAGTTAAATCTATCTCACAATCAACTGCGTGGCCCGATCCCCGGCCGGCTGCGATTGTTGCTGCATCTCACGCGCTTGGATCTGCACGATAATCAACTGAGCGGCGAAGTCCCGTCGGGCCTGGGCGATTTGACCCGGTTGACACAGCTCAACTTGGCGGAGAATCGCCTGCAAGGGGCGGCGCCCGCGACGCTGGGGCAGCTCACCCAGTTGCTCTCGCTCTCATTGGAGAAAAATCAGCTTGAGGGCCGCCTGCCGGAGGCGCTGATGCAACTCACGACGCTGGAGACCTTCACCTTCCAGGAGACGAAGCTGATCGAGCCGGGGGAGGAGGCGTTCCAATCGTGGCTACACAATCTCCTGCACGTCGAAAGCACCGGCGTCGTCGATATTCCCGCGACTTCCTCAGCGCCGACAGGAGCAGCTGGGGCCTGGTTGCCCGTGCTGATCAAAGTGGGGCTGGTGGGCCTGGTGGGGGGCATCATCTTGGTGGTGACGCTGCCGCTGCTCGGCCCGCTGCCCGGCTTGATCCTGGCCTTGGCCGGGGCGGCCGGCGCCAGCTACGCGACGACGAAGTTGCCCGCGCTGCCGGGGGAGCAGACGTCCGCCCCCCAGGCGTTGACCTCCCGCGCGGATGCGGCGTCGAGCGTCAGCGCGAAGCGATTGGAGAAAGATCTCCGCTATATGGTCAACCTGAGCCGCGAGGAGTTGCCCGACGACGCCACGGAGAAGGTGATCCAGATCGCCTCGACCATCATCGCGATTTTGCCGCGCTTCCCCAACCTGGCCAGCGGCGAGCACAAAGTCTACACCGTCCGCCAGACCGTGCTGGACTACCTGCCGGAGGCGATCAACAACTATCGCGCGCTGCCCCGCGAATACGCCGAGACGGAGCCACTGGAGGAAGGCAAGACCGCGCATCAATTGCTGGTGGAACAGTTGACGGTGCTCGCCCAACAGATCGATGCCATCGCGGCGGAGTTCCCGCAATCGGACGCCCAGCGTTTGATGATCCACGGGCGCTTTCTCGAGGATAAGTTCGCCGAGGAGGATGAGAGTTCCTGGATTTAATTCTCACCGCGACCCTCAAGGAACCAACATCAAAACGCCGCAAGCGAGGAGCTATGCTTGCGGCGTTTTGATGTGAGGTATTCTTAGGCGCGAATGTTTAGGTGTAACAGTTTAGTCTAGTGAGGTGCAACGCACTTTTGGGCTTGTCGTCAGGCATAGACTGCATGAGACCGCATCTTTCCTTCTGCTCAAGTGCGTTGCACCTTGGACTGCTCAGAAACCTCAACAGATGCGTTTAGGTTTCCCCTTCGGGCGCCGGGACGGAGAACATCACTCGTAAGCCCCTATCTGCGCCGCTTTCAAAGCGGATTTTGCCGCCCAACATCTCGATGCGATCTCGTAGGGTGGGAAGGTTGAGGTGCTGAGCATCAGAGGAATTTAGTTCCTCATCGATGTCAAATCCCTTACCGTCGTCCTCGAACGTGACGCGCAGTTCGATGTCCGTCAATTCAGTGGAGAGTTTGATGGTGTTGGCGTGGCTCTGCACGCGCCCGATATGAATCAGCGCTTGGATCACGCGGAAGATGGTCACCTCTTTATAGGGCGCCAATCGCCGTTCCTGCCCGCTGATGTTGAGCTTGAGGCCGGTGAAGCCGCTCTCCGTGACCCCCTCCGTGTAACGTTTGAGCGTCGGGTTGAGACCTAGGTCATCCAACATCATCGGCCGGAGATCAAAGATGAAGCCCTTGACCTGCTGGAAAGCGTTGACCACACTGTCCTTCAGTTCGCCTAACTCAACGCGAGCGCGGTTGGGATCACGGTCGAAGAGCCGCTCGCAGATCTCGGCCTGGAGGACGAGGTTGGTCAGCGCTTGGGCCGGCCCATCGTGCATCTGACGCGAAAGTCGAAGTCGCTCCTGCTCCTGCGATTCGATGACGCTGATCACGAGGGACTTCGGCGTGATCTCCATTTCGCCCTCGCCCTCGCTGATCGATTCGATGTCTTCTTGCGCAGCGAACTCCAGAATCTTATCATAAAGCTTATTTAAGCGTTCCAGGTGCTTCTTATCGCTCTCCAACTTCTCTAATTGCCCACGCATCGTGAACAGCCGCCGCTGATTTTCCACCAGCGAGGTGTAGGTGCGTTTGATATCGTCGCGCGGCACCGTGTCAAACGTCTTCTCGATTTGGCGGGCGCGGGAAACGGACCGCGCATTCGCCTGCGTGAACCGTTCGACCTCCGAGGCGGTCTGTTCGATAAGCATCTCCACCTCTTGTAGGTCCGACGTAACTTTTTTCTGTGCTTGCCGACAATTGTCGATGAATTGCTGCCAGCTCATTTCGGCCATCATGCCCCCTTATGTTGTATATGCCTTCGGTATGTTAGGTGGTTCCAGAAATTAAAACCTCCCAAACCTGATGTTTTTCCCTCTGAAAACTCCCCGTTTTTGGGAGACTTATTTTCTTGGAACGGCCTTATTAGGTGTCCTCGATTCTTTGCGGTTAGATCATAAAGTCAGGCGCGAACGGCGTCCGCTCCGCCATGAAAGCGGGCCATCTCGTCACGTTAGATGCTTCAACTCTCTCGGCGTTCCGGTGTGAACTGCACCCAGCCGTGCCGGAGCGCATAAATTGCGGCCTGGGTGCGATCTGATAAATTCATCTTCGATAAAATCGATGTGATATGATTTTTGACCGTCTGATGACTGATCCCCAGGCGATAGGCGATCTCTTTGTTGCTTAGCCCTTCGATGATCTGTTCCAGTACTTCCATCTCTCGATTGGTCAAGGGAGAGAAGGTCGCATCCTCTGGTTTGATCCCGTAGCGGTGATAAAGTTCCAGCAGCCATTGCTCGGCCTGCGCCGGCGTCATCCGTCGGCCCTCGATCACGTAGTAGCCCTCGGCCACCGCGCGCACGGTATCCAATAACTGGCCTGGCGTGACATCCTTCGCAAAATAAGCCGAAGCGCCGATGCGGATCGCTCGATAGACCTGTTCCTCGTCATCGTAGGCGGTGAGAATGATGACGTTGACGTCGGGACACTGTTCCTTAAGCTGTTTTGTCACCTGAAGTCCATTCAGGTTGGGCAAATTGACATCCATCAACACAACATCGGGTTGGATGTCACCGAGCAGCTCCAGCGCTTCGGCGCCGTCGTCGCTTTCGGCGATCACCTCAATGTCTGTTTCGACAGTTAAGACATCCAGAATCCCTTGTCGAAAAAATGGATGGTCATCGACGATGACCACCCTTATGCCTTCGGGTGTGCATGTATCTTGTGAACTCATACGATTCTCCTGACCCTGTCATAACTTACCAGGCTCTTCGGGAATCCGCCGGATGCAATCGCCAAGCGCTATTGCGCCACCCACCTGCAACCCAGTGACAACGCAGAAAAGGCCTACGGCCTCCACAAACACACAAATTTTCGCTGTACTTAGGTAGTTCCAGAAATTAAAACCTCCCAAACTTGATGCTTTTTTCCAGAAAACTCCCCGCTTTTGGAAGATTTATTTTCTTGGAACGGCCTTAAGGTCACTTAGGGAAGTATCCGACAAAATCCAAAAGACCCACTTACCATTTTCGACATTTCACTTTAAATTCTCGTCTCTGGGGCGTGAATGTAAAGTGGCCCCCGCCTCCTTAGTCTCGCTTCGACAGCCGATCAAAGGCGAGTAGCCCCGGATCGACGTCGTGGATCATCAAGGCCACCAGGCGCTGCGCGGCGACGAAGGCCCAACTCAAGCCCCATGGGCCAAGGCCGCTTACCGCGTAGACACCGGGAAGATCGGGAAGTTCTCCGATGAGGGGTAGATCATCCGCGCTTTGCGCCACCCATGCGGATTGTCGCCCCAGGACGGGCGAATTGGGACAAAGTTGCTGGGCAATCTCTGTCAGATGCTTGAGCGGCGCTTGCTCGATGGGATCCCAGCCGACCAGTCGCCACCGCCCTTCCTCGGATTGGATAATGCCGCTGCCGTGCTCCAACACCAGCGGCGTAAAGAGCGTCTCGGAGTTGCGCAGATCGACGCTGGTGATTCGCAGAGGATGCACGATGCTGCCTAGGAATCGGCTCAAGTGCACGGCGTGCGCGCCGCCGGCCAACACGATGCCCTTCGCCCAGATATAGCGCTTCCGCGCCCAGACGGTCAGCGGCGTCGTCTCGGATTCGGGCAGATGGATCTCCTGAACCTCTGTCTCAGTCTCCACGGTGATGTTGGGGTGGACTAACAGCGCTTCGATCATCTGCTGCGGATCAAAGGCGATGTCATCTTTGGTGACCAGGGCGACCAGATAGCCCAACTCGGTGGCATCGTCGATGTCGACCTCGTACCCCTCCGCCTCTAATTGATCGACGGATTGTTGCAGGTTGTTCACCTCGGCGCTGCTGCTGATGGGGCGGAAACTACCGACGCGCCGCCCTTCCTGTTCGAGTTGCTGGAGGGTTTCGTTCAGGATCTGTAAATTTTCCTGGGTGAGATACCAGATCTCCTCTGCCTCCTCGGCGCCGACCTTCTCTTGCAAGGTGGCGTAGGGGGTGGGCGTGCCCAGCAGCGCCAGCCCCACACCGCGCGGCGCGATCCCGCCGGGGGATTCGCTCGCCTCCAGGACAGCCACATTCAAGGCCTCCTGCGCCAATCGCCGGGCGATCAATGCGCCGATGAGGCCGGCCCCGATGACGACAACATCGTAGACTTCTCTACTGGGTGGCATAAACACTCCTTATATCTATCTTTTGGCCGCTTTTTGGCCGCTCTATGGCCGCTCAACGGTCAGTTGGGCCTGATCGAAGAACGCCGCGTTATTGACGTGAGGTAAATTCGGCTCGGCATAAAAGCAGACGGTCACTTTACCGTATTGGATCTGTGGGACGGGAGTGGGTGTGCTTTCCGTCTCTTCGCCTTCCTCTCCCTCTTCACCTTCCTCTGGTGCCTCACCGTGGGGGAGTGGCGTCGGCGTGGCTGTCGCCGACGCTGTTATATCCTCTTCCGCCGCTTGCTGCACGATGAGCGAGGGTGAGACTAAGGTGACCGTCCCGCTATCTTGATTGATGCGCTTCTCCTGCCCCCATTGGGCTTGGGAGCAATTATCCGCCCCGGTGACGTCGATCCCGACCTTGACGATCAGGGAGTCAATGGAAGAGTAAGCATTGGCCTTGATCTCAAATGTGACCTCGCTGCCC
>JAAAOZ010000293.1 GCA_009908585.1 Chloroflexota bacterium | reverse complement strand
GGCGTGCTGGGCGCCGCGCAGATCCCGAATTGTCGCCAGCCCCTCCACCGGGCGGAGGGCGCGCACGAGAATCGCGGCGGGGAATCCCTCCCGCTCGGTGACGATGTTCAGGCAATGATACATCCCGTAGATGAGGTAGACGTAGAGATGTCCGGGCGGGCCGTACATCGGGGCGGTGCGCGCCGTCTGGCCGCTGTTGGCGTGGCAGGCCTCGTCCTCCTCGCCGATGTAGGCTTCCACCTCCGTGATGTAGCCGGCGAGGCGTTGCCCCTCAAAGCGACGTACCATGCGCTTGCCCAATAGATCGCGGGCCAGGGTGAGCGTATCGCGGGTGTAAAATTCTGGGGGTAGCTGTTCTGGCAAGTTGACTTTATTCCCTTTCTGCGGTAAGCTTTTTGTTAGATGTAATGATATTGATTGAAGCCCTGCTGGTGTGATGGAGGGAGGTTATAGATGAGCGAAGATTTTCCAGATTGGTTGCGTGAATTAGCGCCGGAGGATGCAGAGGATGAGGATATTCCCTCGCGGGAGCCGCCAGCTCCTGCGTCACCGTCTCCGGCTTCAGCTTCGGTTTCTGTTGAAGAAGATGAGAGCGCGGCAGGGAACGACGATTGGGATATGCTGGGGGATCTCCGTGGAGAGATGGAAGCTGAAGAAGCCGCATCTGAGGAGTCTAAGCTGCGCCGCAAATCCAGTCGGCGGATCGCGGGGCTTTTGCCCTGGCAGCGCTTTGTACTCGCCCTCCTCGCGTTTTTTGATATTGCCTTCGTCGGATTTCTCTTCCTCGTCATGTTGGGGCGGATTGCGATTTTGTGAGCTGGGCATTTGTTGCGAATAGATTCGAGTAGAGAGATGAATGATCCCCTGCGATGCCGCGGGGGATTTTTTATGTCGCTTTTTTCTTGCGCGCGAGGAGGAGTTGTATCGTGCGCTTGAGGGGCGCCACCATTGATGCTTGGGGCTGCGAAAGCGCCAGCGGCGTTCCGGCGCGCTGGGCTTGGGTTTGCGCCTTTTCGTAGGGGATGTCGATCAAGGTTTTGGTATGGAGGGCGCGTTTCACCGCCTCGGCGGAAGGATGCGGTCCCGGCGTGGTGATGTTGCGAATCAGCAATGTGCGAGAGGCGCAATCGGAGATAGCTGTGCGCGTCATCATCGTCGTTTGAAGGCTGGATGGATCATCTCCACTGACCAGCAACACGAAGTTGGCTTGAGTGAGCAAGTATTTCGCTGTGGGATTGAGAACCGGGGGCATATCCAGGACCAGAAATCGACACGTCGGCTTGAGTTGCGTGAGTAGCTTTTTGATATCGTCATTGCTGAACCAGCCATACTCAAGCGGTACGAGTGGCGCGGCTAACAGCCGCAATCCGGAGGCGTGTGAAAGTAGCAGCGATTCGAAGGGCGTGTTGGGATTCTCCAAGTAGTTTCCCCAGTGCTTTTCAGGGCGTAATCCCAAGTTGAGCGCGCAATGTCCCGAATTTGGAGAGAGATCTAACAGAAGGGTCGATCCGACCTCTTGCAGAACGCTGGCGAGATTGACGGCTAAGGTCGTCACGCCCACCCCGCCGCGTAAGCTGAACAGCGCGAGGGTTAAATATCCCGCTCGTTCTTCCTTAGGCGCAGCTTGGGCCTGCTTCTGTCGTGTGCGATCTGTCGCCGCTGCCGCTGTCACTTTCTTACGCTGTTTCTCTTCTTCTTTTTCCTCCAACAGAGAACCTATCCGCTCGATCAAAGCGTCCATTTTGACAGGCTTGGACATGTGGTCATCGGCCCCCGCTTCGAGCGCAGCCGTGCGGTCGATGGCTTGGCCGCGCGCTGTGAGAATGATAATTCCCATGTCGGCTGTCCGCGGGGTCTTCCGCAGTTGTTGGACCACCTCGTAGCCGCTGATGCCTGGCATCATCACGTCCACAATCGCGATCTCAGGCTGGGATTCGAATGCTGCTTCTAATCCCTCACTGCCATCCTTGCAGGCAACGACCCGGTAATTAGTCTTCTTCCCGATGATCATTTGCATCATCTTGAGCATATCTTCGTTGTCGTCGATGATTAAAATTTTGGTCATGGCTTATCTCCTTGATGATGAGATAGTATCAATCCACTTTCTTCCCAAAACACCCGATTTTCTCGCGGTTGACCTGCCCGACGGCGCCTTCGTAAACGACGTCTGGATTGAAGGTGGAGCGTGCGGTGACGTTCAAAACCGTGACGAAGGGGCCGGCCTTGGCTAAATAGGGCCGCCCTGAAAAACTGCGCATGGCGCTGAGGATCTCTCCCGTGATCTCGAAGAAGGGGACGGTGATGAAGACGGGGTAGCGTTGGAGACTGCGCCCATAGTGTTGATCGCGGCGCAGACCATCCTTGAGACTTGTAGTGAGAAAGAAATCTAAGTGAGGTTTGGCGATCAACGTGGCGTTGTAATGTGCGCTGATCTGCGCTGGCTCCATAATGGGGGAGACATAGGCATCATGCAGTTCAATATAATCCGTGGTGAGGTCATAGACGATATCGGCCAGGAGGCGCTTTTTCATGAGGAATATGCCGGAGATTCGATACCCCTGCGTGAAAAAATCTGCTGAGATCTTCTTGGTCTGCGGTGTTCCTATCATTTTAGACACTCCGTTGATCTTTGGCTGTTGATTGATGGGGGGGCTTGGCTATATCAATTTTGGCTCTTCGGGAATTTGCCGGTGCAATTGGCAAGCGCGACGTGCGCCATGCCCCACCTGCTCCCTAGTGTCAGGGCAGAAAAGGCCCGCGGCCTCCACAAAAACGCAAAACCTCCCTGCGTTCAAGGTCGCTGAGGGAATTATCCGGCAAATTCCAAAAAGTTCTCAATCTTGTGATTCTTCCATATCCCAGGTGAAAGTCTGACTCCCTACTGCCGGCCCGATGACCTTGTAGCTCGGCTCTGGCTCAGTAGCAGTTTGGCGGACCACGCTCACCCGCCAGGTGCATGTGCGATTCTCGACCTCCGGTGGGGGAAACAGATCCGAGGGCACACGCCAAGCGGTCGCATGGACGTAAACGTCCGTGACCATCTCATCGTCTATCGTGGGGGTGGTCAATTCGACGTGATAGAACTCGTTATCCTCCAGAATCCCCACTGAGGCCCATTGCAGGATGACCAAAGCGTCGGCGCCACGGAAGGTCGCGTCCTGGGGCGGATAGAGGGGCGTAGGCGGGGTGTAGTCAAGGCGTGGTGTGGGGGTCACGTTGGTGACGACCTCGTCAGCTGGCTCCGGCGTCGGCGTGGGCGTATATTGGGGAATTGTCAGCACTTGATCCGCCTGGATGTCTTCTGAGTTGGTAGGGATATCGTTGGCATCACGTAGATCGTCAACGCTGATGTTATAGTCCTCCGCGATAGTGGACAGTGTGTCACCCGATTGGACGGTGTAAAGGATGAAAGGCGAGGGCGTCTGCGTTGGTTCCCCCGGCTTAGGCGTGGGCGTTGGACCAGGCGTTGGCGTAGGCGGCGGGATGAGTAGCGTTTCCCCCTCCACGATTATATCAGAGTCCAGGGTATTGTAAGCCTTTAGTTCATCCACGGTGATGTCATAGGATTGCGCGATAGTGGAGAGCAGATCGCCCGGCTGCACCACGTAAGTCTCCGGCGGGATCGGCGTGGGCGTCGCGGTGGGCGTGGGGGTGCGCGGGATGGCGGTAGCAGTGGGCGTGAGGGTCTGGGTTGGCGTCCATGTCGGCGGGGCCGGCGCGGCGTCGCCCTGCGCGAGTCGCCATCCCAAATAGATGGAAAATCCCAAGATGATGATGGCTATTGCGCCCAGAACCAGGCCCTTACGCAGTGAGAGCCGTTGGGCGGGGACCGATTCGGCAGGAATGTCCGCTGTGGTTTCTTCCTCTTCCAGCGAAGCGCCACACATAATGCAAGTCTTGGCCCCTTCAGCCACACGGGCGCCACATACAGGACAGTGGCGCGGTGGGCGATCCGGCAAGGGATGCAGAACCTCTTCTGTTTCAATAGTCTCCATGATAAGTTCTATCATAGCATCGTTAGAAGAAAGAGCAAGAAAGCAAGAACGTGTCGAATTTTACCTAGCCATCGCATAGCTTTGTAGGTCTACAAAACTATGCGTGCAGGAACGTCTTCGGTGCTCTTTTCCTCTGGCGTCTGTCATTCGCGCATCACCAGCGGCAGGTATAGATGCGATGGAGTGGTTTGTACTGCAAACTGGTGCTTGACAAAAACAAATCTGGTTATATACTAAGTATTAGTTTGCGGTACAAACTGGTGTCTGATGCCAACCTTAGTAAGGAGGATAGCAATGAAAGATCTCAATCGTATGCGAATCGTTGTAGCACACTATCGCAGCCTGCAAGGGCTTAGGATGCTGCCATGGTGGTTGTGGATGCTGTCACTTAGCGCCGTAAATCCTCTTCTGGGTTTACCGCAAGGGCGTTTCGACTATCAGTGCTTGCTGCTTGTGCCGGGATTTGTTGTGGCGTGGCTGCTTTCGCATCTGATCGCTAACTATTACGAACGTGCTTTTGGACATGTCGAGGGCTTGGCGTCGCATGATGGTGGTGCTGTATGGTTACGTGGCATTCTGTTGGTGATTCTCATCTACGTCGGCTTTTTCATCGATACCTTGCGATGGTTGCCGGTGAGCGTGTCGGGTCTTATTCTGGCGGGGATGTTCTTTACCCTATGGTGGCGGTCGGACCGGATTCTCACCCATCACCTGGTGACTGCTGTTCTCTGTGCGGGACTTGCCCTATTGCCCCTCTTCGTCGTGCCGGTAGATAGGCACTGGCATGATTATTTCGGCGGCTTTGCCCTTTCGATTGTAGGCAGCGTCGTTTTGATCCTCAACAGTATGCTCGGTCATATCATCCTGGTGCGCAACCTGAAAATCTTGTCAGAGGAGGTAGCATGACTGAAGCTTTCGAAGCTTTGGCCGGCCTGGATAAGATCGTTCACGAACCGGCTCGTTTGGCTCTTCTGACTGCGCTCTCTGCCTGCAAAAGCGCCGATTTTCTAGCTCTACAGCGCCTGACGGGACTGACGAAGGGGAACCTCTCCACTCACCTCTCGCGGTTGGAGGAAACCGGGTTGGTGGAAATCGAAAAGCAATTCATAGATAAGAAGCCCAATACCCGGGTGCGCCTCA
The DNA here is from genome assembly GCA_009908585.1 of Chloroflexota bacterium. Taxonomy (GTDB): domain Bacteria; phylum Chloroflexota; class Anaerolineae; order B4-G1; family SLSP01; genus JAAAOZ01. Next base: position 2,260 of record JAAAOZ010000293.1, on the reverse strand, counting down.
CCCAAGAGGGGCGTGTGGCCATCGAGAACCACTGGCGAAAGCTGCAGAATCTGCACGACACCGCCCAACAATGGCGTCCAGAGAAATGACACGCAGGGCCGTCTTCCCAGGGGAGAGGGTAGTTCAGTAGGAACGTCTTCGGTGCTCTTTTCCTCTGGCGTCCATCACTCGCGCATCATCAGCGGCAGGTAGATCGGGTATGAGGCGCTGAACGTCGCGGTGATGTCCTTGTCGGCGTCCATCGTCACTTGCGCCGGATTCGCCGCGCCGCTGAGATCGCCCGACCAGCCATCGAACTGCCAGTCGGTCGCCGGCTCCGCCGTGAGCGTGACCACCTCGCCGTGGAGGTAGGTGTCCTGGTTCGGCGCGCGCGTGACAGCGCCGTCCCCGACGACCTCCACCGTCAATGCGTGCTCCTCGTTCTGCGCAAACACCGCGCTGATGGTGTGATCGGCGGTGACATGGCGGAAGGTGTACGTCTCCACCGCGCCCACCGATCCGCCATCCACCTGTACATCGACGATGTGCTGGCCTGCCTCCGGCGTGATGGTGAAGGTGATATCATCGCCGTGGATGACGGTCTGTGGCGTATCTGGGCTGATGCTGCCGCCCGCGCCCGCCTCCGGCGTGATGACGTGCGCCGGTATGACCTGGAACGCGGCGGCCGCGCTTCCCCTTTGGCGCGTGCTGCTGAACATGGCGGTGTTGGTGATGACATCGCCGTAGTCGCCGCTGTGCGTGACGCTCCACGTCCAGGTGAGCGTGTGGCCGGCGGTGAGCGCGCCGCTCCAGGTGATCACCTGCCCGGTGCGCAGCGTGCCCGTCGGCGAGACGACCCACGTGACGAAACTCGTGCTGATCGGGAGGGTATCGGTGAGCAGGACGGTGTCGCTATCCACACCGGTATTGGCGAGGATGAGAGTGTAGGTGACGGGGGCGTGACGGCCCACGTCCTGCGTAAGCGCAGTAGCGTTAGCGGCTGTGACGATCTTGTGCAACCGGAGCGGCGGCAATGCCTCGTACGCGCCCATATCGACGATGGGCGCGTCGCCGTTGCCGGTGTCAGCCTTCAGCATATCCGCAAAGCGCGTGTGCCCGTCCAGGTCGGTGGTGATGTCGCTGAGTCCTGGGGCGGTGTTGTCGCCCGCGTCGATGGCCGGGGCGTCGGCCTGCAGGCGGTAATTGCCATCGTTGGGCGCGACAAACTGCGGATAATCGGTGAGGACGTGGAAATAGCTGGTGCTGCTCCCGCCGTCATTATGGATATTGTGCGTGCCGGTCTCGATCAGGGTATAGCTCAGGACGGGGGTAGCAATCTCATTGTACAGTTGCTTGCCATCGTCCATAGCCTCATTGCCCCAGATAATGGCATTGACCAACGTCGGACGGCTGACGCCGTTGCGGCCATCGTTGTATATCCCGCCGCCATCGTCCTTATCGGCCTCGTTGCCGGTGATGGTGACGTTGGTCAGCGCCGGGCTGCTGATGCCCCCGTCGCGGCCCGTGTTGTAGATCCCGCCGCCTTCATCGCCCCGGTTATTTTTAAAGAGGACGTTGGTCAGCGTCGGGCTGCTCAGACCATCGTGACGGCCATCATTGTACATCCCGCCGCCGTCCTCATCGGTGGCCCGGTTGCCGCTGAAGGCGACATTGATCAGCGCCGGGCTGCTCTCGCCGCCGTCGCGACCATCGTTGTACATCCCGCCGCCTCGGTTGTCGGACCGGTTGCCGCTGAACGTGACATGGATCAGCGTTGGGCTGCACACGCCGTTATCGGCGCCGTAGCCGTTCCCCGCGCGGGCGCTACTTGCGCCATCGCAGTACAGCCCGCCGCCGCGCTCGTTCGGATCATCGCCATCTGCCTGCCCGGCGGTGATGGTGAAACCGTCGATGACGGTCTCGGCGGTGATGTGCTCGTTGGTCACGCCATCCAGCCAGAGGACGTGGTCGGCGTTGCTGCCGGTGATCACCTCCCAGGTCTCGGCGATGTGGTTGCCATCGGCGTTGGCATCGTTGCCGTCGATGTCGCCGCTGAGGATAGTGACGTGGGTTTGCCAATCGCGTTGGACGCGCAAGCTTTCCCCTGGAAAGCCGGTCTCCGTGGCCGCGAACCCGCCGTAGAGCTGCACGTTGTCATAGCCGAGCGTGAAACTTTCACTCTCGCTATCCGCTGTGCGGCCCGCCCCCTCGTCGGGATAGTAAATGCCCTCCGCCACCCAGATCTCGTAATCGTGCGCGCCGTGGGCGTTGGCGCGCCTCA
>JAAAOZ010000020.1 GCA_009908585.1 Chloroflexota bacterium | reverse complement strand
CCGCGCAGTTCGAGGATGAACTGCTGCCCTCGGCGGTAGAGATCTTCCTAGAAGAAAATCGCGCCTCGGTCTCGATGTTGCAGCGCAAGTTGCGCATCGGCTATACCCGCTCGGCGCGGATGGTCGATCTACTCACCGATATGGGGATCGTCACGCCGGACGCCCAGAAGGGCCAATCGCGGGCCGTGAATCGCGCCGTAGCGGAGAAACTGCTGGAGTCCATCCAGCCTGAGGGAGAGGGGGAGAGAGCGCTGACATAAAAGAGCTTCTTGTTTTGGAGATTTGCGAGAGGTATCAGGTAATTATGGGGGGCGATACGTTAAGCAGGTTCATCGAGGGGGCCGGACCGAGGGGGCGGCTTAGCCCCTATCTTAGGCCGTTCCAAGAAAATAAGTCTCCCAAAAACGGGGAGTTTTCAGAGGGAAAAACATCAGGGTTGGGAGGTTTTAATTTCTGGAACTACCTTACCTCACAGAAAAAGTCCGTATGCCCTAGCCTGTGGTGGGGGGGAACATGGCCAGCGAGGGTTGGAGATAGCAACCCTCAGGACTTTTCCCTCGGAAGAAGACCCAACCTGGGATCAGTTTTCCTCACGTCTTCACTTCTTCCTATCTTTTTGCCATTTCTCAAGCTCAGGCCAATTTAGCTTCCGCTCCGGCTGCGCCGGGCTGTTGACCATCTGTTGAACGGCCCCCGCGATGGCGTCCGCGTCCGCGCCGTCCATCTCAGCAGCGACCGCCCGCACCGCATCGGATTCTTCCTTGGAAAGGTCACGCCCCAATTCTGTCTCCAACTGCGTGAGTGCCAGCAGGAGCGCTAATTGACTCGGATCCAACTCGTCCGTGCCCTTTTCCCGCAACCATTTAGCTTTGCCTGGATTGAAAAGTCCTTTATCTTTTTCGGAATCACTCATATTATCCTCCTACCTCTATGTATCTCCATTGTAGCATGAAAAGCGCAGAGCAAAAAGCGGAGTTGGAAGTTGGAGGTCGGGGGTTGGAGGAAGGGAGAAGAGAAAATGTCCCAGCACATGCCCATTCCGTTGGAGCGCGTGCACGCCTGGTGCTTCGATTTGGACGGTACCCTGATGGATACCGATGACGAGACGGTGGAGGCCCTGGGTCACTCCTTGCGCTTGTTGGGCAAGGAGCGCGCCGCCCGCCTCGCTAGGCGCCTGGTGATGTTCGGAGAGACGCCGATGAACGCCTTTATCACCACCCTGGACTTCCTCGGGCTAGACGCACTGCTCTTCAAGTTGCGGGCGCGGATGCGCAGCACTGCCCCCGCGACCTTTAGCCTCGTCCCCGGCGTGAAGCCGCTGTTGCGCTACCTGTGGGAGCACGACCAACAGCTAGCGGTCGTCTCCACCCGCCCGGAGGCCGATGCGCTGACCTTCTTGCATCAACACGGGCTGGATAAATGGTTCTCGCTAGTGGTGACCAACACCACGACCAAGCGCCTCAAGCCTCATCCCGAGCCAATCTTATACGCCGTCCAGCACCTCGGCTGCACCTTGGATGCGTGTGTGATGGTCGGCGATACGCCCGTCGATATGCGGTCGGCGCGGCGAGCGGGCGTGTGGACCATCGGCGTCCTCTGCGGCTTCGGAGAAGCGCACGAACTCCATCGCGCCGGCGCGCATGTGGTGCTTCCCTCCACGGCGGATCTGCTGCCGATGTTAGACCAAACTTCGGAAGCCTACACTTAACAGAACTCTGGTAAAATCGCTTCTGAGACTTCCGAAGTTTTGGTTGTCTCACCCCTGACCGGTGTTATAATGGGGGGCGTTGCCCCTGTAGTTCAATAGGATAGAACGCAGGTTTCCTAAACCTGTTATCCAGGTTCGAGTCCTGGCGGGGGTACCAACAAAATCTACATCAAGCCCAAAGCCCGAAGGTGAAATCACCTTCGGGCTTGTTTTATTTATGGCCGAACATGCAATAACGTGCCATCACTGAGGTAGTTCCAGAAATTAAAACCTCCCAAACCTGATGTTTTTCCCTCTGAAAACTCCCCGTTTTTGGGAGACTTATTTTCTTGGAACGGCCTGATCAAACACCGAATCGAAGAAAGAGACTTGATCCAACGTCCCCTGTTATTCCCAATGGCGTTGTACCGAGTCTATGTGTCGTTGGCGCGGCGGGGGCAAGAGTCAGGTTGCCTCTGATGGCCCCAGAGAACGCAATAGCGCTGCGAGGGCACGCTGCACAAGCTCATCTGCCTGGAGATAAGTAAGTTGAACAGTTATCATCGCAAATCTACTTTGTAAAACCTCACACTCGACGAATGCGAATTCCCCGTGGCGTCACAACGGTCACTGTTCCTCTCAAATCCGAGAGCTTATACGCAGATAGTACTCGTTCCAATAACTCAATCAGGGGCCGAATACCGTCCTGATCGGGGCGGAGCAACTATACGCCATAATGTGTACCTGGCGCATGTGTGCGGATATCGGCGAATCCCTTATCAGCCGTAATCAAGAAGCGATGCTCCGATTGCACAACTTCCCACAATGCCGAATCTTTCCAGCCGCCCATATCCTGATCCAGGACCGACATAGTATCCTTATACCCCCGCGCGCGGAGTAATTGAGCAGCAGCCTTTGGTAAATCCTCGTCCACTTTGATGCGCAGAGATGAATTCATACGGGTAGGGGCAGCCATAGCTCTTGATGTACAACTTCTGCCGCATAAGCCAGCGCAGCGCGAATAGCTGGCACAGTCAATTGAGGGTGCCTCTTGGATTTCCTGAAAGCTCATTCCATCCGCCAAACTACCAACAATCACAGCAACAGGCACCCGCGTTCCCTTAATACACGGTTCACCATGGTGAATATCCGGCACAACTACGATATATTCCCGCCAATTTCCCTGCAACATATCAGCCTCCCGAAACAGACTTTATATTGAGACAAGTTCGCGGAGCGCCAATCCCGCGCCCCGTGAACTCGATGCTCTTTCCTCTGTCTGATCCCTCTACCAGTGATCGTAGGTCACCAGGTCGTCCAGGGCCTTGCGCTTCTTGGGCCGTGCCTCATCATCGGGATAGCCCAGCGGGGTGAAGGCAATCGGCTCGACGCCCTCTGGTAAATCCAACACCTGGCGGGCGGCCGCCGGATCGAAGGCCCCGACCCAGCAGGTGCCCAGGCCCAGCTCTGTCGCCTGGAGGATCATGTGATCCATCACAATCGCGGCGTCGACATCGGCGTAATTCTTCTCATCGTACTGCTTGCGATACCACGCCTTCTCCGGGATGGCGCACACACAGAGGACAATCGGCGCTTGGACAAACCAGTCGCGCCCGTAGATGCGCTGAAGTTCCGCTTCACGCCCCTCGGTCTCGATGACGATCACGCGGATCGGCTGGCGATTGGCCGCCGTCGGGGCAAATTGCCCGGCCTCGAGTACCTGATCCAGCGCCTCCTTAGTCACCGCATCCGATTTATAGGCTCGCACACTGTAACGCGCCTTGTAGAGCTTAGAAAAATCCATCTAATGACCTCCTTGTGCTGACTGAGTGGTGAATATACACATGACCTACTATTATTCTGATGGATATGACCGGTTTTGTCAATCGGGGGCTTCGCCGGGCCTTCCGGACAAACGCAACGGTTCCAATTATCCGCGATGAGATACGCGGGCGGGTTGAAGGGTCTGAATCCGCCCCCAGCGGTCCGCTTCGATATGCCAGGTCTCATGGGCCCACTTGCCTTGCGTGTCCGGCTCGGCGGCCGGTTTGTATTCATGCAGCAGAATGACAATCCCACCATTTTCAGGGACACGACTCGCTTCCAGCACCTCATACGTCCGATCTGTGATGCGTCCTGCATCTGTATGAGACTGAATCTCCGTGCCATCTAGGAGATTAAGCGTCCTAATAGCAGCGTCCAGCACCACATGGAGTAATTTCTCCATATCAGCGAAAATGGGTTGAGGGACCCGCTCCTCCAATTGATTGAGGTAATCTTGAATGGCTAACAGCGTGAAGCCGGCCGTGAACACCCCCATCATCCCCACATAACTGACGGCAAAGAACAGTTTATCCAGGGTAGACGGCGCGTCCCATCTTTGTTGTATAACAATGACAACGGCGCTTAAGACGCTGCCAGCGAAGAACATCATCCCTATCAGAGAAGGCAACGAGTAAAATTTGGCGTCATAGATTTGAGTCGCCCAGTTGTGTTCGCGCCAGAGAAGACGTTGGATATAGAGCAGAATAATGATCAATTGCGAAAGACCGATGCTGAAGGCCGTCATCAGGTAATGCAAGGTCGTGGCATTTGGTAACCATAGCAGAGGGAAGGCAAGAACTGCCCCCAAGCTAGGTAAGAGACCTAAAGCCCCCCAACGCTTGATAAATTCCACCAACGAAAAATCTTCCCGCTCCCAGATGGTAACATCGCTTTTGCAACGGGGACAGAGGCGCTTTTCGCTCACTACAGTGCGGCAGTGCTGGCAGAAATCCTCACCCCGGCGGAGAGGCCTTCCACAATTAGGGCACAAACAGGTCTCAAGAGTATATTCTCCATGGCAAGTCTTGCAAATCGGCATCTTCATTCCTCCTCCTGCTGCTCCTGGCACGACTATTTTTATCTAGATGTGGGTCGAATCAAATGTAGGCCGCTGGTCGATAGCCGCCATGATCCCTCATGCCAGCCAGTGTCATCACCACGAGATCGGTGAGTTAGGGATGTGGAAGTCGGACGTCACCGAAAAATATTCGCGCCAGCGCCCCCAACTCGAAGCGTCAAGGTCAACTAGACAGGGTGGAAAAGACGTGCGGCGCGTTGAGCAGCGCAATTTCTGCGATTCGCTGCGTAGCCCCCCGAAGACCGGCAAAATCCAAAGGCTCATACAGGAAATCGGGTGGAATCATCCTCCGTTCATCCAGCGGTTCAATTTGGACACAGAGCATCACCGAGAATGCACAGAGAAGCACGTAGAAATGATTCTCTCTGTGCATCTCCGTGAAAAACTCCGTGAGACTCTATGTGACTACAGCCTGAGCATCATTCGCACCCAATTTCACCTAAAGATGGTGGTGAATTTTGACTGATGATCCAATGAAGCTCAATAGGGCCTAATGTTGATGGTGGCGCCCAACACTCACACAAGGCCCAAAAAGGAAGTTGGTGTAACAAAGCCTCACCTCCTCCCTGATCCGTCATAGACAGATCTCCCCCCCTCCTCCTCTCCATTGAACGGAGAGGAGGAGGGGTTGGGGGTGGTGGAGAGGCTGTATTGTGAAACCATCAGTCAAGTTTAACCACTACCCACCTAAAAACTAACAAGAGCCAAATCCAAAAGGCCCGTCAAACTTACGTTCGAGATCGACGTCGCCTTCCAAACAACGTCATCGCCAACATCGTTGCTGGCCACAGCCATGCCAAATCGACGCGCAAAGGAAGTGGCGTGCGCTCGACCGTCGGATCGAAGCGCACGACGTGGAATCGCTCCCTGTGAGATAGAATCTCCTCGTGTGTCGGGCGGATACCCTCATCCTCAAAGTACCATTCCATCAACTTTGGCTCCCGTTCCTGCACCATATCGAGGATTTTCATCAGTTCCTCGTCCTCCGTCACACGGGTGGCGAGCATCCGCTCCGCTCCTTGCCACGTCTGGATCGTCACATGGGGATCGGCGGCGAGATTCTTGTACCAATCCGATTTTGGCCAGGCGCAAACAACGTAGATCTTCCCCCGCCAGGTGAAATATTCCAGCATCGTATGGCGGGCCAACCCACTTTTGCGCCCCCACGTCGTGAGCACCACCAAATACCGTCCAAGGATCGGCCCCAACCCCAATCGCCAAAGGATCAGTGGGATCCTAAAAAAAAGGCGGCGGATCTTATCACCAGGATAGGTGGTCATCACATTTTTTCCGATGCGCTCCAGTTGCTCAGTGAGATCTACCATATTTACCTCCATTTGGATTATGCTGGCTCTTCAGGAATTCGCCGGATGCAATCATACCATCCCCATCCACAGCCCAGTAACGACGCGAAAAAGGTCTGTAATCCCCACAAATACGCAATTCTTGGCTACTTTTTGGGATACTGAGGGGGTTACCCGGCAAAACCCAAAAGACCCATTATGCTATCTGATCGACCGCAAGGCCCCAGAACGTGCTTGGACCCCTTCGCTTGTCCATCCTTATCACCATTCTACATTTTAATCAGCGGGAAGACAAGGCAAAGCAATCACTTTGTGGCACGTAGCCTCTAAGCTTGCGAGGATGTGACGCTTGATTGTAGGAAAAGACGAACTTGCGCCGCCTGCGCCTGCGGATGAATCGCAGGCTAAAAGCTGAAGTCGGCTAAAGGCCGACTGAAAGACAGACATCCATGTGGAAATCGAGTCAACTCTATTTGACTTGCGCTTATGCCGTTCCAAGAAAATAAGTCTCCAAAAAACGGGGAGTTTTCAGAGGAAAAAACATCAGGTTTGGGAGGTTTTAATTTCTGGAACTACCTTAAGTAGCCGGGAATTTCAATCCTCGGCGCGGGGCGCGGCGGGATGCTTTCCGACGATCAGCCGTCGCTCCCAAGCTTGCGACACCCTCTTGACAGATGGGCGCAAATTCTGTATAATTCAAGCGTAGCAAAAATACAATCAAAGGCTGTGAACCGGAGGAGTAGCGGTCAAGCGCGTGCCAGAGAGGTGGGCCCTTCATCCAAGGCGCTGAAAGCCCACTCACAAGCGGGGATCGTGAATGGACCGGGGAGCTGTCCGCCCAATCAACAAGCATACCGTTGATAGGGTCGAACGGAGACGCCACCGTTATCTAGGCGAGGGTATCGCCCCTCAGCGGGCCGTACCTGAAAACGAGTGAGGCTGGCTCACGTGACCTTATCAGCGCGTTCTCATGAACGCGCTTTTTTTGTTGCTTGGACAGCCTAACCAGGGTGGCACCACGGGAACACTAGCGCTTCTCGTCCCTTAAGAACCTTTAAGGGACGAGAAGCGCTTTATCTGTTTCTGGAGGTTGACCCTATGATGCAAAAATTGTCACGCAAGCAATTCCACGAACTGGCCGCCAACGCCGCCTCGGCGCCCGTCTATCAGACGCTGTTGGCCGACTTGGAGACGCCGGTCTCCATTTACCTGAAGCTGCGAGGCGGCGGCCCCAGCTTCCTGCTGGAAAGCGTAGAGAACGGTGAGCGCATCGCGCGTTACTCGTTCATGGGCTTCAATCCCCGGCAGCAGTTAATCGCGCGGGGGCGCGAGGTGACGCTGTTCAACGGTCACCGACACCACACGCGGACGCTCGACGCCGACGAGGATCCGCTGAACGCCCTCGCCGCTCTGCTGAAGCCTTATCAGCCCACGGCGCCCCTCGCGGACGTCGCCCCCGACCTCCCCTATTTCCACGGCGGCGCGGTCGGGTACATCGGCTACGACTTCGTCCGCTTCATCGA
>JAAAOZ010000470.1 GCA_009908585.1 Chloroflexota bacterium | reverse complement strand
AAGCAACGACCTCGCAGCTTCTGCGGGCCGGCGCGACCATCGACGAGATCAACGCAGTGCGAAAGCACCTCTCGCAATTGAAGGGCGGGCAGTTAGCGCGACGGGCCGCTCCCGCGCCCGTCGTCGCGCTCATCCTCTCCGACGTCGTCGGCGATCCGTTGGACGTTATCGCCTCCGGGCCGACGGCGCCCGACCCCACGACTTTCGCCGAGGCTCAGGCGGTGCTCGCGCGCTACGAACTCCACGAGCGCATCCCCACGACCGTGCGGGAGACGCTCGCGGAGGGCGCGGGCGGGGAGCTGCCTGAGACGCCCAAGCCCGGCGATCCGCTCTTCGAGCGCGTGCGAAATCTGATCATCGGCTCCAATCGGATGGCCGCGCAGGCCGCCGTTGCGACGGCGGAGCGATTGGGCTATCGCGCCCTGCTGCTCTCGACCTTTATCGAAGGCGAGGCGCGGGAGATCGGGCGCGTCGCGGCGGGGCTGGTGAAGGGCATTCGCGCCTACGGCGATCCCCTCTCGCCGCCCGCATGCCTCGTCTGGGGCGGCGAGACGACGGTGACCGTGCGCGGCGACGGTCGCGGCGGACGCAACCAGGAGTTGGCCCTGGCGGCCGCGCTCGCGTTGGAGGGCCAGCCCGCTTGGGCCATCATGGCGCTGGCGACGGACGGCGCCGACGGCCCCACCGACGCGGCGGGCGCCATCGTCGACGGCGAGACAATCCCCCGCGCGCGGGCGCAGGGTTGGGCCCCGCACGCCGCCCTGGCAGAGAACAACGCCTACCCACTGTTAGACGCAGCCGGCGCGCTGATGAACATCGGCCCGACCGGCACCAACGTCAACGATCTGTTGGTGATCCTGGTGAAAAACTCTGCGGGCGGTTCTGATTGAGAGACATCCCTCACATATTATTGCAATTATTCTCGCAAACTGTCGGGGTTTCCCTTGCCTTTTAGCTTGAGTGGTGTATGATGAGCGTCGGTCGGTCGTATAGTTGGGTCGTCATTTAGTCTTTAGTCTCTTAAGGTTGGGGGATGGAACCAAAACACTTTCTTGTCACAGGCGGCGCTGGATTTATCGGCTCTCATTTGGTGGATGCGCTGTTAGAACAAGGGCACACCGTGACGGTTTTAGACAACCTCACCACGGGGAAGCTCAAAAATATCGCGCATTGGATGCAACATCCGCGCTTCCGTTTTATGTGCGGATCGATTTTGGATGTAAAACTTGTGGATCGCCTGACCGCCGAAGCGGACAGCATCTATCACCTGGCCGCCGTGGTCGGCGTGAAGTATGTGGTGGATGATCCATTAGAAGGGATGCTGGTCAACATTAAGGGCACAGAGATTGTTCTAGAAGCTGCGCTGCGCCATCATCGCAAGGTGCTGATCGCCTCCAGCTCCGAGGTCTACGGGAAATCGAACCAGGTGCCCTTCCGCGAGACCGACAATTCCGTCTTCGGCCCGACCTCCATACCGCGCTGGTCCTACGCGCTCTCCAAAGCGCTGGACGAGCACTTCGCCTTCGCCTATCATCGCCAACGCGGGCTGAAGACCGTGGCCGTGCGCTACTTCAACGCCTACGGCCCCCGCCTCGATCCGCGCGGCTACGGCAGCGTCGTCGCGCGCTTCATCACCCAGGCGCTCACCGGCCAAGACCTCACCGTCTACGGGGACGGGCAACAGACTCGCTCATTTACCTTCGTCCAAGACACCGTGCGCGGCACGATGGCCGCGATGTCAACGCCGGAGGGGGAAGGATTGGCGTTCAACATCGGGAACGCGCACGAGACCTCCATCGAGGCGCTGGCGCATCAGATTCGCGCCATCGTTGGCGCCGACGTCGATGTGATCCGCGTGCCCTACGCGCAGGCGTATGGCTCCGATTTCGAGGAGACCCGGCGACGTCTGCCGGACCATTCGCGCGCGGTGGAGATATTGGAATTTCGAGCGAAGATTCCGTTAGATGTTGGTTTACAGAAAACGATAGCATGGTTTGAGGAGCATCAAGATGAACTCATCTCGACTTAGTGCATTTTGTGATCGCGCCTTGGAGGCCGGTTGGCTTCTGGGCGTGACGATTACGCCGGTCTTCTTCAACGTCTATTCGAGCCGCGTCTTTGAGCCGGACAAGCTGACGTCCCTACGGGCATTGGCGCTGGTCATGGCCATTTTATGGCTCGTTCGCTTCTTAGAGGAGTGGATGCACGGCAAGAAGCCCCTGAAGTTCTCGTGGCAGACGCCGATGGTGCTGCCCGCGCTGCTCACGATGGGCATCTACCTGATCAGTTCGATCTTCTCGCTGGTGCCCTACACCAGCTTCATCGGATCGTACCAGCGGCTCCAGGGGACCTATACCCTCTTCGGATATTTGGTGATCTTCTTCACCCTCCTCACCAGCCTCCGAACCCGCGAGCAGTTGAGCCGCCTGATGACCGTCCTCATCCTCAACAGCCTCCCGGTCTCGCTCTATGGCATCATCCAGCACAACGGCTTAGATCCGCTGCCTTGGGCCGGCGACGTCCAGCGGCGCGTCGCCTCGAACATGGGCAACGCAATTTTCGTCGCCGCTTACCTGATTATGATCGTGCCGCTGACCGGGGCGCGGATCATCCAGAGCTTTAACGACATCCTCTCCCGCGAAGAATCGCGCCTCACCGACATTTTCCGCACATCGGCCTACATCTTCCTGCTGGCCGTGCAGTTGCTCACCATCTGGTATGCGCGCAGCCGTGGGCCTTGGTTGGGCTTGCTGGCCGGCGGATTCCTCTTCCCCTACTTGGGATTCTTGATCCTCCAACGTCAGGCCGAACCGGAGGATGAAGTCATCACAAAAGCCTCACCTTTCAAGGATATGCTGAAAGGCTTAGGCGTCGGCGTGGGCACGTTAGCGCTCTCCGGCGCGTTGTTAGGCTTATCGATCTTAGCCATCCAGGGCAACGTTGGCCTATACATCGGCGGGTTGCTGGCCGCGTTGAGTTTCGGCGGGATGTGGCTCTACTTCATCGTCGAGCGCATCGGCTGGCGATGGCTGTGGATCAGTTGGGGCACGGTCGGGTTAGCAGCCATCCTGTTGATCTTGAGCATCAACGTGCCGGGGCCACTCCACGACGCGGCGGTCGAAATCAAGTCAGTTAATCGTTTAGCCCGCATCACCGAGCTAGAAGAAGGCACCGGCCAGGTCCGCGCGCTGATTTGGCAAGGCGCGTTAGATCTCGCCTCACCGCACGAGCCGATTGAATTCCCCGACGGCAGCGGCGATAAATTCAACGCGATCCGTCCGTTGGTCGGCTACGGGCCGGAAGCGATGTACGTGGCGTACAACTCATTCTATCCGCCGCTCTTGGGACACTTTGAGTCGCGCACGGCCTCGCCGGATCGCTCCCACAATGAGACATTAGATTCGATTGTCATTACCGGCGTGTTGGGATTAGGCGTCTATCTCTTCACCTTCCTCGGCTTTTTCTACTGGGGATTGCGCTGGCTGGGCCTGATGAAGACCCAACGACAGCTCTGGTTGCTCCTGGGCTTAGATGCAGCATTCTCCTTGCTCTTTTTCTTCATCGGCCTTCAGATGGACGGCGCCTATCTCTTCGTGGTGGCGATTCCCCTGGGCATTCTCGTCGGCACGATGGTCTATCTCACCATCAACGCCTTCACCTGGCTGTTCAAGGAGCACAGCTCTAAAGAAGACCTTGAAAGCTATCGCCCGCACCCCCACAGCATTATGCTGATCGCGATTGTCTCGGCGGTGATGGCCCACTACATCGAGATCAACTTCGGGATCGCCATCGCAGCGACGCGCACGACCTTCTGGGCCTTCGCGGGGATGTTAGTCGTCTTGGGATACGAGTGGGTGCCAAGTCTGCCCGCAGCCGGACGAATTTTCACGCAGACCGAAGAAGAGAAAGAGAAGGACAAGAAAAAGAAGCGCTCGAAGAGATCCCGCTCCTCCCGCCGCCGACGCGGCAAGCGCCCCCGCCGCTCCACCCAACGCATCCTTTCGCCGTGGATCTCCGGCGTGCTGGCGCTCTCGTTGACCGCCGTCTTCTTGCTGGGCACCCTGGCCTTTGATTTCATCAATAATCCCAATCGGCTCAGTAATTCTAGCGAGATCTTCGTCAACTCACTGACCAAGAAATATCATCCCCAAGAGACCACGTCCTACGGCGCGCTGGTGATCTTCGTCTTCACCTGGGCGCTGTTTGGCCTGGTGGGTATCGGCGAATACGACCGCGAGGGCGTGTTCAGTCAGAACCGAACAAAGCGCTTAGCCGTTGCCGGGATGATCTACGCGGGCATCTCGCTCGTTGGCCTCTTGATCTTTGGCAGCATGATCGCCGGCTATCAAGCCAACCTGACCCGAATCCAGGTGACGACGGTCGAAGGGGTCGTCGGTGTCGCCGAGACCTTAGCCTCGATGTTGGGGCAATATTACGGCTTGATTTACTTTATGCTGGGGATCACGGGACTAATTCTACTTGGGGAGAAACGCTTGCCCCGCGAGTGGGGCGAGCTGTGGACGCCATTCGTGCTCATCGTCCTGCTACTGAGCAGCATCTTCGTCATCCGCGAGACAAACTACGACCTCATCCGCGCGGACATCATCTACAAGCAGGGCGGCTCCTTCGCCAATCAGAACAGCGTCAACGAAAAACAGATTGGCATCTTGCATTATGAGCGCAGCATCGAATATGTCCCTCACGAGGACTACTACTACCTCTTCTTGGGGAAGGCTTACTTAGAATTGGCGCAGGGCCTGGGCAATGATGTAACGTTGGCCCAACGGCAGGAGACCTTCCGCCAGACGGAGGAGATTCTCCTAGAAGCGCGCGAAATCAACCCGTTGAACACGGATCACAGCGCCAACCTGGCGCGCTTCTACAAATCCTGGGCGGCCCGCCTCGCGTCGGAGATAGGCAACGAGGAATTGAGTGAGGAGCAGCGGGCGGAGTTAGAGCAGCAACGAGCCGAAAAGCTTGACAAGTCGCTGGAGAATTACAACATCGCCCTGACCCTCAGCCCGAACAACGCCATCATCTGGAATGAGAAGGCGCAGTTGTACGCCATGGATCTGAACAACATGGAAAAATTCCAAGAGACGATCTCGAAATCCTTGGAAATCGATCCTGAGTTTGGCACCACGTGGATGCTGTTGGGCGATATGAGTTCCTCGAATGGCAAAACGGACAAAGCCATCGAGGCCTACGAAAAAGCACTGAAGTTCTCCGCACGCAAAGAAAGGTGCACGATCCGGCGCGTGCTGGGCACCCTCTACGCCCAGAAGCAAGCATGGGATGAGGCAACCGAGACGTTGGAGGACGCCATCGCGGAGTGCGGCAGTAACCGCTATGCCTGGGAGATGTATCGCGTCTTGGCGATCTCCTACGCTAATCAGGGGCGCGGCGCGGAAGCGTTGCAGACGGCGCAACAGGCGCTCGATCTCGCGCCGGAGAATCAACAGGCTCAGATCCAACAGTTGATCGAGTCGTTACAAACCCCGGTCGGGCCGGAAGCGCCGGAGGAATCAACGCCAGAATCAGGCTCCGACACAGGTTCGTAGCAGAAGGGCAGGAGGTCAAAGATGAGCGTGTATCTTGTGGTCTTTGCCGGCGTCCTCTTGATGGCCGTCATCGGGACGCCGCTCTCGCGCGCACTAGGCCTGCGTATGAACGCCGTAGATCAACCCGATCCTACGCGAAAGGTCCATAAAATTGCAACGCCGCGACTGGGCGGCGTCGCAATTTTCTTGAGCACGCTCATCGCGACGCTTCTGTTAGGTGGTCGTTACAAGTTAGATCAGCTCTCCAGTATCCTGGTGGGGGCGACGTTAGTCTCATTCTTAGGCCTGATGGACGACCGCTTTACACTGGGCGCCGGCGTGAAATTGCTGGGGCAATTTCTGGCGGTCGGACTGTTGATCATAACCGGCGTCCAGGTCGGAACTTTCCCCACACAGGCAATGAACATCGCGGTGACGACCATCTGGATGGTGGGCATCACCAACGCCATGAATCTGCTGGATAACATGGATGGGCTATCCGGCGGCATCGCGGCAATTGCAGCGGGGCACTTCGCACTGATGTGCTCATTCAGCGGGCAATACCTCGTTGGCGCCCTTTCGGTCGCCGTGATGGCGGCGTGCATCGGGTTCCTGATCTACAACTGGAATCCCGCGACGATCTTTATGGGTGATTCGGGCAGCCTCTTTCTGGGGTTCATGTTGGGCGCGATTGGCATCAAATTGCGCTTCCCACAAAATGTCGATTTCGTCACCTGGATGATTCCAGTGCTGGTGTTGGGCGTGCCGATCTTCGATACGACGCTCGTCACGATCTCGCGCCTACGCCGGGGACTCAATCCCCTCACCACGCCGGGGAAGGATCACACCTCCCATCGATTGACCCACCCAGGCCTGAATCGACGCGAGGCGGTCCTAATTCTGTACATCGTCAGCTTTATCTTAGGGATGGTGGCGCTGTTCATTACCCAGGCGTCCGTGTTCGAAAGTTATCTGATCGGCTTAGCGGTGCTGATCGCGGCGATATATGCCCTATGGCACATAGAGCATCCTCCCTTTTGGCCTCCGCCGGCGCCGTAATCCCCATTCAAACGGCATAGTGACATTTCTATGGATCCACAACGGCACTTCATTTTCGTGCCGGACTACAAACAATATATGATAACGTAAAGGGTATCGATACTTATGGAGCAACATCCAAAAATTAAACAGGCCAAAGCGCGCACGTCCGTCCAAATCACGCTCTCGGACGGGCGCGTTTTTTCCGGGCCGGTCGGCGCCACGTTGGAGAAATTCTTCGAGGTCGCCTTTCCAGATCATGAGGCGCCATTGATTGCCGCGCTGGTTGACGGTCAACTTCGCGAATTGACTCACCCCATTGAGCGGGATTGCGACGTTGCGCCCATCGATCTTTCGCACTCGGACGGCGGGCGCATCTACCGCCGATCTATGATCTTTTTGATGTTAGTCGCGGCCAAGCGGCTCTTCCCCGAGGTAGAAATCTACGTCGATCACTCCTTGACGTTCGGCGGCTATTTCTGTGAGGTGCGCAACCGAGAGCCCTTCACCGATCAGGAAATCCAATCGCTCTGCGCTGAGATGCGCCGTCTCGTCGACGAGGACGAGCTGATCCTGCGCCAGCGCGTCCCTCTGCAGGAAGCGCTGGATATATTCCGCGAGCGCGACGAGTTAGACAAGGTCGCGGTCTTTCAGAGCCGCAATCGCAACAAGGACAAGGATTATCTGCAACTCTACACCCTCAAAGGGCGACGCGACTACCTCCACGGTTATATGGTGCCCTCCACGGGCTACCTGCGATATTTCCAACTGCTGAGTTGGGGCAATGGCTTTATTTTACAATTTCCCCGCCGCCACGAGCCGACGAAGCTTCAGGAGCCGAAGTTAGACCCCCACCTGATC
>JAAAOZ010000376.1 GCA_009908585.1 Chloroflexota bacterium | reverse complement strand
CCGGATCGTCGCTGTGTTGCAAGTCGACGTAACTGCCCACCACAAGCTGCTTCACCTCGAACCAATCCTCCAGCCCATAGACGTATCGACCGCTGCGTACGACCCAGCCGGGGAATTCATCGCCCGTCTTGCCATCGACAAAGGTGAAACGAATACGGTCGGTGATCCGCGCCGTGGGGAAGAGCTTACGCACTCTCGAGGCCAATGGCACTGTGCCGCTCCGCCAGTGGGGATAGGACAACACCACCGTGATCGGCTCCTCAACCTCATCTGGATTAAAGCCCACATCAGACCATTCATCGTCGATGCGCTTCTCCAACGCCAACATCACATCGTCCAGCACACCGCGATTATAAGGGATGGGCATGTATTGCAGATGACGTGGCGTCTCCAGCACCTCGCGCGGCTCAATCTCACGCAGATGCCACAGCGCATAGCCCGCAGGCCCCACCTCATCGAAGCGATGATCGCGTAGGAGCGCGTACTCCAAGGAGAAAATCTGCAGGGGTTCGGGAATCTCGTCCGGCAACTCCATCTCCTCCAGGAACGCCGTCGTGCGCACGGGGCCACCATCGGCCATATCCAACAGCGCCTCGGCGATATTCAATTGCCCAGGGGAGACCTCCATCACCAGATCCCGCAAGAACCACTGATAGCCGACGGTCAAGAAGCGAGCATCCGTTTGCAGCGCTTCGTGGAGCGCCTCTTTCAGCTCCTCGCCGTATTCCTCATACAGCTCCTCCTCAGTCACATCTTCGGTGGGGAGGTACGAAGCGTTATTTAAAGGATGCTCCTCATCCAATTCTGCCGCAAACTCGCGCGTGCCCTCATCTTCCATCTCGACCTCAATCACGGAGAAGGGGGCGTATTCAGGATTATTCCCCTCTCGCACGCCGACTACATCCCCCAAGATGTTGCCGAGATGCGGAAAGATCACCGACTCCTCGACCTCATAGGTCTCTTCGGGGCGATAGATGCGCCCTTGAGAGAGCGCCTCTTCCATCAGATGAACCATCTGTTGGTTGCGGTACTGGATCAGCTCGCGGGTCAGTTCATCGAGGCCCTTCGGCGTTTCCGTCTCGACGAGATAGTTGACCAAGTGCTCTAGATCAACAGGTAGAATGGAAATTTGTTCCCAATACTGATTGTGATTTGGTGTACTACTCACAAATATCTTCCTCTCAGTTTTCAATCGCTCAGCCAGCACTCAATTTGAGCATAATGATTATACCAGGAATAGGGGGTATTGACAAATATACGATTTTGACGCAAACTATAGGTAGAGAGGAAGGTAACAAGTGAGAGGAAACCAAAGTCATATCTCCATTTACCGTGCTGAAGAACCCCGACAACAGCCGGGGCTTCTTTATCCTTAAATGACTTTTCCCCTTGCTTTGGAGTAACGTGACTTATTCATCTGATAACACCATATTAGGGAGGGCAGCTATGGGAGTTCAACAGGAGCAAGCTATTGGCTTGACGACGGTCTACGTCGCACAAGGGATGTTACACGCGATGGTGATCCGGGGCGCCTTGGAAAGCGCCGGTATCCCGGTGATGTTAAGTTACGAGGCGATTGGCCCGGCCATCGGCATCACCGTCGATGGCATTGGGAAAGTTGAGGTGCGCGTCCCCGCTGAGTGGGAAGAGGAAGCTCGCGATCTATTGGACGTCGAACCGAAATCAGGGGAGGTCTTCTCGGTCCCGCCCGATATGACAACCGAGGAGTAAGGCGTAGGTGCGTAGGCCATCCATCCATTACCAAAGAGGAGACATCGTACTGCATGTCTCCTCTTTATCTTCTGCGTTGGTCGCGCTCGATTGTCTAAAGCACAAGGTATGTTATAATAGCAAATGGTATGCGGGTGTTGCTTAATGGTAGAGCCTTGGCCTTCCAAGCCAATGATACGGGTTCGATTCCCGTCGCCCGCTCAAGTGGGGGCCCATAGCTCAACGGTTAGAGCAGCCGGCTCATAACCGGTCGGTTCCAGGTTCGAATCCTGGTGGGCCCACCAAGTCAAATTCATCAGCGATGAAGACGGCCCGTGTATAGCGGGCCGTTTGCTTATGTCGAGCTTTGAGGACAAAGGATAACTATGGTCGAGATAGATGTACAAAAGATGTTAACGCGCTTGAGTGCCTTGGAGGATCGATTCGTCGAGTTGACGCAATTGATGGCCGATCCAGAGGTCGCGCAAGATTACGAACAGGTCGCCACCTACGCGAAGGAGCGCGCCGATCTTGAGGAGACGGTCAAATCCTACCGCCGGTATCGCCAGGTGTTGGACGAGCTGGAGATGACCTACGAGATGTTGGCGGAGGAAGAGGACGCCGAGCTGAAAGAGATGGCCGAGGAGGAGATCGCGCGTCTGGAGGGCCTGAAGGAACAACTGGAAGCGCACCTTCAAAAGCTGTTGATCCCCAAGGATCCCCGCGATGCGAAGGACGTGATTGTGGAAATTCGCGCCGGCGCCGGCGGCGACGAGGCCGGACTCTTCGCAGCGGAGCTTTTCCGCCTCTACTCGCGCTACGCCGAACGCCAGGGCGGCTGGAAGGTCGAGCTGATCAGCGAGAACCGCACCGGGATCGGCGGCTACAAAGAGGTGACCTTCATGGTGAAGGGCCAGGGCGCCTACTCGCGGCTCAAGTACGAGAGCGGCGTCCACCGCGTGCAGCGCATCCCCGTCACCGAGTCCAGCGGGCGCATCCACACCTCGACGGTCACCGTGGCGGTGCTGCCGGAGGTCGATGACGTGGAAATCGACGTCAACCCCAAGGATTTGGAGATCACGACCTACGGCGCTTCGGGGCCGGGCGGCCAGCACATGCAGAAGAACGACACGGCGGTGCGCATTGTCCACCAACCGACCGATCTGGTGGTGACCTGCGAGAGCGAGCGCTCGCTGACGCAGAACAAGCTGCGCGCAATGGCCGTGCTCCGCGCGCGCCTCTACGAGATCGAGCGCCGCAAGCAGGAGGAGGCCATCGACGAGGCGCGTCGCTCCCAGGTGGGCAGCGGCGAACGCAGCGAGAAGATCCGCACCTACAACTACCCTCAGAACCGCGTGACCGATCATCGTATTGGGATGAGTTCGTATAATCTACCCTCGGTGATGGACGGCGAGATCGCCGATTTCATTGAGGCGCTGAGAGTGGATGATCAGACCCAGCGTTTGGAGCGGATGATCGCGGAGATGGAGGAAGAGGGAGAAGAAGCCGCTTAGCTCCACTGTGATTCGACTAGCAAAAGCCCCCGCGAAGAAGTGCGGGGGGCTTTTGCTTTCGATAAATCTAACCCTTGCGAAGGTTGGATATCGCCCTTTGCCAAGCTAAATTTCAATATTGGACAGCCATCAGCCTTCAGGGTAGTTTCAGCAACTTTCGCAAGGGTAAAATTTACGATCCCTTGATATTCGGAAGTTCACGCAACGCCCGCTGGAGCTTGTCCTCCTCCAGCGCGTAATCGATGAGATCGTCGCGGTGATAGGCGTCGTAGGCGGAGAGATCGAAGTGGCCGTGGCCGCTGGCGTTGAAGAGGATGGTCTTGGCCTCGCCGGACTCGCGGCAAGCCATCGCCTCATCATAGGTGGCCTTGACCGCGTGGCCGGTCTCCGGCGCGACGATAAAGCCCTCAGCCTGCGCGAAGCTGTGCGCGGCATCAAAGACCTCATTCTGATTGTAGGCGCGCGCTTCCACAAAGCCGTCATCGTAGAGGCTGCAAATGATGGGTGCCATGCCGTGATAGCGCAGGCCGCCTGCGTGCACCGGCGCCGGGACGAAATCGTGGCCGACGGTGTGCATCTTCGCCACCGGGCCGGTCTTGGCCGTGTCGCCCCAATCGTAGGCGTAGACGCCACGGGTCAAGCTGGGGCACGCGGTCGATTCGACGTTGATGATGCGCATATCAGGCCGCTCGCCGTTTAGCTTTTTGGGGATGAAGGGCAGGAAGAGGCCTGCGAAGTTACTGCCGCCGCCCACGCAGCCGATGAGGATGTCCGGCTCATCGCCCGCCATCTCCATCTGCTTGATCGCCTCCAGGCCGATCACCGTCTGATGGAGCATCACGAAGTTCACCACGCTGCCCAGCAGATACTTCCAGCCCTCGTGTGTGACGGCATACTCGATGGCCTCGCTGATGGCCATACCCAAGCTCCCCGGCGATTCAGGGTCCTTCGCCAAAATATCGCGGCCCGCCTTCGTCGTCGAGCTGGGGCTGGGGATGACGTTGCCGCCCCACGTCTCCATCGCGATCCGCCGATAGGGCTTCTGCTGATAGCTGATCGCGACCATGAATACTTTGCATTCCAGCCCGAAGAACTGCGATGCGAAGCTCAGCGCACTGCCCCATTGCCCGGCGCCCGTCTCCGTGGACACACCCTCAAGGCCCTCCTCTTTGGCGTAGTAGCACTGCGCCACCGCCGTATTGGGCTTGTGACTCCCCGGAGGGCTGACGCCTTCCCATTTGTAGTAGATCTTCGCCGGCGTATCCAGCGCCTGCTCCCAGCGATACGCGCGGTAGAGCGGCGAAGGACGCCACATACGGAGCACATCCTGCACCTCTTCGGGGATCTCGATCCAGCGCTCTTGGCTGGCTTCCTGCTCGATCAGCGGCTGCGGGAAGATCGGCGCCAAATCCTGCGGCGTGAGCACTTCCAACGTCGCCGGATGACGATAGGGCGGGGGCGGCGTCTTCATATCGGGCAAAACATTGTACCAATGCGTGGGCATTTCGCTTTCTGGCAAAAGGTATTTGTACTGTTTCATGTTATATCTCCTTCTGATTTAGGGCTATTTCTATCTGGCGGATGGTACATACGTCGTGTAAAACCTCAAGGTCTTAGTACGCTTTACGTAATACGCAATACGTTTTACGTAATTCCACCAAAAGAGACAAGTCAACCTGAATTAAAATTAACTGCTTAGCAAGACCAATCTCAATTACTTAAATATGCATCACGATGACTGAGAAAATCCCGGTAAATCTGATAGTGATTTGTCTCCTCGTAAGCCACCTCCTTGATTTCGGTGTCGTCGAAGCTGAAAATCTGCGCGTCTGGATAAGCCAACAAAATCGGCGAGTGCGTCGCGATGATAAATTGAGCTTGCCCCCTGGCGACGACCTCTTGCAACAACTGCAAAAACTTCACCTGACTGGCGGGCGAGAGGGCGGCCTCCGGCTCATCCAAGAAGTAGACGCCCCGAAAGTCATAGCGCCCGCTGAAGTAGGACAACATCGCCTCGCCGTGGGAGAGGGTGTTCAGCAGCTCCCCGCCCTGATACTTGAGCCGGCCCGGATCGCAAAGCGCGACATCATCCAAGAAATCGGCGAACTCGCGGAAGGTCTCGGCGCGAAACAACGATCCGGGCACGCGATTCTCGTCATCGGCCCAATCGATATCGATAAAATCCACCAGTCGCGTCTCGTAGGGATTGTGATGCGCGACGTGGCGCTTGGATCGATGCCAGATGTGGACGCCGCACTTGCGCGTGATCGCCTCCAGAAGCGTCGATTTCCCCGATCCATTTTCCCCCACGAAGAAGACCATGGACTTGCGGAAGGTCAGGCGCGAGGTCTTCCGCAAGACGGTCAGATTAAATGGGTAGTATTGCTCGGTGGGGTAATGATCGTGATAGAGTTTCACGCCGGTAATGTGCTGCATTGCCAAGCCTCCCTTACATCTAAGTCAACGCTCATCGTATTCACCCTTGCGAAGGTCAACCGAGGCCACCTTCGATTAAGCTGTCTTTCCAAGTCTCGATATTTTTGCACTCCCAGGCCCTTCTGAAACCTTCGCAAGGAGACGTCGGGTCAAACATCCAGTAGACGGAACGGCTCGCCGCGCTGTTGCGCCCCGCGGAGGAGCGGACCGGGCAGGCCCATCGCGGAGAAGACGCGGTGCATCGTGGCGCGCGCTTCCTCCTGCATCCGGCGCGTGCCGTCCATCAGGATCTCCTCGACCTTGCCAGGCTCAGCGGCGTAGACCGCGCGTCGCTCGCGAATCGGATCCAAGAAGTTGTTGATGGCGCGGGCCAACTTGCGCTTGACTTCCACATCGCCCACCGTGCCCTTGCGATAGCGCGCCTTGAGATCGTTCACCTCATCCACATCGGGATTGAACGCATCGTGATAGATGAAGACGGGGTTACCCTCGACGCGGCCCGGAATATCGGCGCGGACGCGGTTGGGATCGGTGTACATGCCTCGCACCTTGCGCTCCACCGTCTTGGCATCATCGGAGAGATAGATGGCGTTATCCAGCGACTTGCTCATCTTCGCCTGGCCATCCGTGCCGACCAGCGTCGGCACATCGCCGATCATCACATCCGGGATGGGGAAGACCTCCTCATCGTACAAGCGATTGAAGCGGCGGGCGATCTCGCGCGTGATCTCCACGTGCGCCTCGTTGTCCTTGCCCACCGGCACGAGGTGCGCGCGCGGCAGCAGAATATCGGCGGCCTGGAGCACGGGATAGCCGATCAGACCGAAGGGCATCGTCTCCTCATTGATCTGCGCGGCGCGCGCCATATCCTTGATGCTCGGCAAGCGCGCTAAACGCGGCAGCGTGACCATCATTTCCAGCACCAGATTCAGCTCGTAGGTCTCCGGCAGCGCCGACTGCAAGAAAATCACGCTCTTCTCCGGATCGATGCCCACCGAGAGATAATCCAACACCACATCGTAGATGTTGCGCCCCAGCTTCTCGATGTGCTCCTTTTCTGGCTTCGTCGTCAACGTGTGCAAATCCGCGATGATAAAGAAGCACTCGTACTCATCCTGAAGCGCCACGCGGTTTTGGAGACTGCCGACGTAGTGGCCCAGATGCAACTTGCCCGTCGGGCGATCCCCGGTTAAAATTCGTTTCTTCATCCTACACCTCCCAGATTTTGATTGAATTGGATAAGTGATCTTAGTTCCCAACAAAAAAACGCCCGTCCCCGAAAAGGGACGAGCGTGATTGCCCGTGGTGCCACCCTGGTTAGGCCAACTGGACCAACAAAAAAACGCGCCGTGATGGCGCGTCTCGTGGCTAGCCAGCCTCACTCATGTTCGGATACAGCTTCCTGCGATATCCTCCGCCCTGATAACGGTAGCGTTTCCGTCCCGGACTACTTTCCTGCACTTGGCAGAAGTTCGGCGGGCAGCTCCTGGGGCCATTCAACGCCTGCGCTGGGATCAGGTTTCCACCATCCCCGACTCTCTAGACCCTCGCTCTGACGTTTACTATTCCCGTTCACAGCCTTTACTCTGTATTAATGCTAACTATAGCACGGGTTCGGTGAGGTGTCAAGTTCAGATCAGAGGATGAAGCGAATGGAACAGATTCCTCGGCCCGCCGCCATCCCAAAAATATTTACAAAATGGCTCTTATAGGAAATTAGGTGAAACATAGCTAGTTGTTCGTTAGGCACTTTAGCCCGATGAATGAATTCATCGTCTGATAC
>JAAAOZ010000392.1 GCA_009908585.1 Chloroflexota bacterium | reverse complement strand
GTGGCGGGGTAGGAATCAACAGCTTGCGTAGTTTGACAATGTCACATTAACCTGCCTGGCGAATAAATTCGCGGCTACATTTACGAAACCGGCCTTCGCCGGTTCAATCTCAGTCGCCGAAGGGCGACTTCGCTAAGGCGTGTTACGCCCAGTGGCCCGTGGTTTTTCTTTGACCCAACGGCCCAATGGCCGTGGGAACCACCGGGCCTCAGATGTGACATTGTCAAGGTAGATACAAGATACAAGGCGGGATGCACTTGGGTATTTGAAGTGCGTCCCGCTATTTCTTTTGGGTATTGCTACGAATACGGCGCGTTTACCTCTTCGAGTTTGGTTAGAAGTTCCTCTTTCAATTCGGAGGCGACGCTGGCGGTGGCGTAGATATCATTTAGCTCCTCTGGATCGGCTTCGAGGTCATAGAGTTCGTACTCGTCATCAAAGCCGCTGTAGCCGCGATAGTGAATGAGCTTGTAACGCCCTTTGACCATCGCGACGGTCGCCCGCGTGAGCGGCGCGCGCTTGGCGTTGGATTTGGCCTCGACCGCGAAAACGCTGCGCTCTGTGCCAGCAGTTTGGTAGGGCGGCAGGATCTCTCCCTCGCACCAGGTGGGGATGGGGCGATTGGCGAGGTGAAGGAGCGTGGGCATCACGTCGACGGCGCTGGTGGGCGCTTGGACGTCGCGGCGTTCCTGCTGGCCTGGCGCGGAGATCAACAGCGGCACGCGCATCACAGGATCATAGAGCACCTCCGTCAGATGGCCCTGGATGCCGCGCTCGAACATCTCGCCATGATCGGAGGTGACGAGAAAGTAGGTATTGTCTAACAGCGACGAACTGTTCAGGTGATCGTAGAGTCGCCCAAACTCCGAATCAACGAAGGCGACGTACTCATCGTAAGTCTGGCAAGCGGCGATAAGTTCGCCATAGGGATGTTCTTGCGTGAAGACATGCTCCGGCTTAGGTTCCGGGACCCAGCTATCATTGAAGTGGCCATAGAACTCCTTCGATGGACAATAGGGTTCATGCGGCGGCGTCAGATGAAAGTAGACGACAAAGGGCTGCGGCAAGGTTTCTAAGTTATCGCGCAGCCAGTTTATGGCATCCTCCAACAGGAAAATTTGGTCATGGTGGTAGGGGACCCCCACGGGGAAGCGATCTCGGTATTGCTCGTTAATCGCCTCTTTTTTAGCTTGCCAGTACTCTCCATTCAGCAGGAAGTAGAAGAGGGAGGAGGGATAGGAGCTGATGTCGGCGGCGCCGCGAAAGATACGCTCGCGCCAGGTCGCCAGGTCGTAATCGTTGAAGAAGAATTGATCGGCGAGTTGCCCATCATGAAGACAAAGCTCCTCGGTCTTTTTGAAGTTATCCAGGTCGTTTAAGAATTGGTAGATCAGCGTGACGGCGACCATGTTGTGAGAGTAGGCGACGCTGTGATATTGGGTATGGCCGAGGGCGCGAAAGAGGTTCTTGTCAACATAGGGTGGAATGATGGGGCTGTAGAGGTGCATCGAGCGATGCGTCCAGGGATAGGCGCCGGTCAGGAGCGAGGCGGTGCCGGGATTGGTGAAGTTCCCGCTGGCTTGATGGGCGTGGTAGACAGTCGCGCGGTTGGCAAAGCGCTCTAGGTTCGGCGTGGTGTGGCGAGGATAGCCGTAGAGTGAGGCGTGCTTGGCGGAAAAGGTGTCGAAGAGCAGGATGAGGATGTTAGGGTGATCGATGTCCTCAGCCTGCGTCTCGGCGCTGTGGTGGGTGGCTGGGGGGCGTTGTCGCCAGGAGATGCGCACCAGGGGCAACGCCGCCATCAATTTCAAAAAATCACGTCGATGCATAGGGGGATACTCTCCTTAAAATAAGGTGTTCTATTGTCCTTCGCGGCTGACGCGATGTAGTTTCGCCGCGAGTTCCTCTTGGAGGTCGGCCGCGAGGGGTGATGTGGCATAGATGTCATTGAGTTCCTCTGGATCCTTCTGGAGGTTGTACATCTCATAAGGCTTGGGGATGTTTTTGTAGCCGAAATAATGAATCAATTTGTATGGACCTTTGACCATTGCCACGGTGCCAATTTGAAGCGGGCCGCGCTTGGCGTTGAACTTGCCATCGACGACGAAAACGCTGCGTTCCGTGTCGGCGGTCTCATCGGGCGTTTGGTAGGGCGGCAAGACATGGCCTTCGCACCAATCAGGAATTGGGCGACCAGCGAAGTGGAGGAGTGTGGGTAACACGTCAACGGCGCTGGTGGGCGTGTGGACGTCGCGGCGCTCCTGCTGACCAGGCGCGCGGATGAGCAAGGGGATGCGCGTCAGCTCCTCGTAGAGTGTTTCTGTCCAATGGCCCCAGATGCCGCGTTCGAACATCTCTCCGTGATCGGAGGTGAGCAGGAGGTAGGTGTTGTCTTTTAGGGAGCTCTGGTGGATGTGATCCACGAGACGCCCGAACTCCGCATCAGCGTAGGCGATATATTCATCGTACTCAGCAGCGTTGGTGCGGAGGTCCTCGATGGAATAATCCATCGAGTAGGGGTGCTCTGGCTTCATCGGCAGAACCCACCCATCGTTTTTGAAGAGATCGACAAACTCCCGCGAAGGGCAATGCGGAGGGTGGGGGGGCAGAAAATGAAAGTAGACGATAAAGGGCTGCGGCAGTTGGGGGAGATGATCGCGCAACCAATCGATGGCATCCTCAAGGATGAAGATTTGATCGTTGAGACGGGGTAATCCTCTAGGGAAGCGCTCCTCGTATTGGGCTTCCAGTTTCTCGCGTTGGTTGATCCACTGTTCTTTGTGGAACAGGTAGTAGAAGATCGATGTCGCGTAGGTGCTGAGCGCTCCGCCGCCTCGGAAGTTACGTTCACGCCACACGGCTATATCGTAATCGTTGAAGAAGAGCTTGTCGGACCATTGTCCATCCGCCAGACATAGCTCGCGGGGCATCTTGAGATCGTCCAGATCCGCCAGACATTGATAGAGAAGATTGGTCGCGATCAGGTTGTGGGAGTAGCCGACGCCGTAGTAGTTATCGCCCAGGGCGTGGTAGAAGTTCTTCTCCGCTTGGGGGGCGAGCATAGGGCTATAGAGGTGCATCGAGCGATGCGTCCAGGGATAGGCGCCGGTCAGGAGTGAGGCGGTGCCAGGATTGGTGAAGCTTCCTCCGGTGTAGTGGGCGTGATAGACGGTCGCGTGCTGTGCGAAACGTTCCATCTGGGGGGTGGTCTGGCGCGGGTAGCCGTAGAGCGAGGCGTGTTTGGCAGATAAGGCGTCAAAGAGCAGGACGAGGAAGTTGGGCTGATCGTCGTTAGCGGCGGCATTGTGGGCGTGAGTGACGGGACGCGGCTGCCATGAAAGGCGTACCAGCGGCAGAGCTGCCATCAATTTCAAAAAATCGCGTCGGTTCATAGGTTTTCTCGTCTTCCCAACTCAGCTAAGATTTCGCACGAGGACAATAAGAACGCTCAAGATGTCCACGACGAGATAAATCGTTGCCAGCACCGATAGGCGATCCATGCCCCCGGCGATGGTCGAGCGAATTTTCTTGTACTTCACGATAAAATAGCCCAGTCCCAAGAGTCCGACCAGGCCGGCGCTCCATGGCAGTATCTGATCGGTTGTCAGCAGGAAGGCCATGGCAAGGTAGTTTATCAGGAAGAAGATGAGCACCGCGCGGATGATAAATTCGTCTTTGAGGATGGGGGCCGGCAGCAGGATGGTCAGGAGGTAGAAGATGGCGAAGAGACCTAAGCTTTCTAACAGCGTGAAGGCGAAGGTGTAGGAGGCCGCGCCGACGATATCCCAGACAGTGTATCGCAGGAGCAGCGACGGCATCTCGCGGAGCAAGCTGTAGATAGCCCATGTCTGCACCAAAAAGATGCAGAAAGAGAAAAATTCATAGGCCTTCTGTTTGGATGGGAGCCGTGATTGGGCGGCTTGGATGGGTTTTGCTGTCATAGTATATCCTTGTTCGCTGGGGTCATAGATAGCCCAGCCCTTTGAGACGCTCTTCGACGGTTTTTTGATCCTCTTTGTCCAATGTTTGCGGCGGACGGGGAACCTTTTGCGTCGGTTTCGTCCCGATGGTCAGATCTGGAATATCGCGATAGGAGAGGTTCGAGTATTGGCTCAGGTCTTGATTGGTGAAGATCACGCCGGGGACGGCGCGATAGTCGATGCAGTGATCCGCGCCCCAGTGATCGATGTTGGTCACAAGCGCGTCGGACTCCCACTTGCCCAGGCCGGTTTCGGCCGAGGCGCGGAAGCCGGGCGCGTACCCCACGATGAGATCCGGGCCGTACTCGGCCAGCGGGCCTTCGAAGGCCTCCGCTTGCGTCCATGCCCCGCTGATCACGCGCTGTTTGTCGGGCCCGAGCCAGGCGCTCAGCGCGGCTTTCACCTCATCTAAGAGCGCGTCGCGTTCCTCTGGCGAGACGATGCCCTGCGCTTCCCGGCCCTCCTGGTTGACGTAGACCCCGTTGAGGCCCAGCGCGTAAAGGCGGCTCTTGGTCCAGTCGATATCGTCCAGCGCGCCCGTGGCGGTCGTTGTGCCAGCTTTCGGCGCCAGATAGCCGTGATCGATTAGCCAGCGATTGAGATGCACCTTGTGCCGGAACTCGGCGATGCCGTGATCCGAAAGGATGACGACGTTGGTCTTCTCCTGCCCCAGCTCGATCAGCCGTTGGCTGATGCGCCCGACCAGCGCATCTAACTTGATGTACCACGCCTCGACGACCTCCCGCTGATCACGCCAGTAGATGTGCTGGATGCGATCCAACGTGTCGAAGACCGAGGCCAGGAGGCCCTCCTCGAAGCTCTCCAGCAGGTACATCAGAATGCGCTCGCGGGTCTCGAAGATCGATTCGCAGAGCGCCAAGAATTGCTCGCTGTTGATGCAGCCATCCTCCAGCGCCGTCGTATCCTGGGGCATGCCCAGCGTGAGGAATGGCCCAACCTCCTTCCAGAGCTGCTTGGGGAATCCGCCCGGCGAGGCGTAGCGCCACGTCGGATGATTGGGATCGATTTGGAGCGGCATCACGTAGAGCCGCACCTCCGGCGTGACCTGCGTGAGAATCACGCGCGTGATCGCCCGCACCTTGGCGAACCAGCCCATCTTGAAGGTCAGCTCGATGATCTGGCTCCACTCGCCCACGCGCAACCTCTCCTCGTGCTTGCCTAACGTGAGTTGGGCCGTTTTCTCATCGCGCATCTCCAGGTGGAGCGGCAGCTCCACGTGCTGGGCCTCGCCCTTCTTCTCCTTGGCGGGGCCTTGGAGCGCGCCCTCGAAGCAATCCGCGCCGCAAGAGGTCAAGGCGGCCACTGCCGTCTTCTCGACCTCGGCGGCGGCCTCGGTAGCGGTAGTGAAGAGCGTGCCGACGCCCAGCCGCCCTTGAATATCGGGCGTGCCCAAGCCCGGCACCGTGCGCACCGGCAACTCCGGGCGCGCCGGGAAAGTGGCCGGCCACCAGAGCACCGTCGCCGGGTAGCCTTGATTCGTTGCCTCCTCGAAGATCGTCGTCGCCGTGTGGGGCGGGATGAAGCGCTTGCCCAGCATATCGCTCTTGATCTGGAGCAGCGAGACATAGGGGGTGTAGCTGCTGGGATCGCGGTGCACGAAATCGAAGATACCGTGCTGGCCAGGGTTGAGGCCGGTGGCGATGCTCGTCCACGAGACCTCCGATTGGGGCGGGTTGGCGATCTCGAAGGGCGAATAGCCGCCGGCCTCAGCGTACTGAGTCAGATTGGGGAGCTGGCCCTCGGCGGAGAGCCGCTCGAACATCTTGGGATCGAAGGCGTCCAGGCCAATGATCAGTGTTTGCATCGGTATCGCCCCGGTTAGTCGGAGGATGCTTTTGGATGGATGTCTTCGTTGGCGTCTTCCGCTTCTGTATCGTTGCCGAACGATTGGCGGATATAGCGCTTGAAGCGCGCAAAGCCCGACCGAATTTGACGGGCGAAGATCAGCACAAAGCCGGAGAGAAGTGCAAAGGCCGTCGCCAGCACCTGGAACAGCATCCCCCCTGTGTTGGGATCGATGTAGGCCATCATCATTATGTCACCTCTTAGGTTAAATCTTGGTTTGTCTGTATAGGGTATCTGTTTAGTTTTCTGAGCAGACCAAGGTGCAACGCACTTGAACTGAAGAAAAGGCTCCGCCTCATGCAGTATTTGCCTGGCGATAAGCTCAAAAGTGCGT
The DNA here is from genome assembly GCA_009908585.1 of Chloroflexota bacterium. Classification (GTDB taxonomy): domain Bacteria; phylum Chloroflexota; class Anaerolineae; order B4-G1; family SLSP01; genus JAAAOZ01. The sequence goes on along the minus strand of JAAAOZ010000392.1, from coordinate 1,290 downwards.
TGCACCTCACAAGACTGAACGGTTACTGTATATGTAAAAGGGAACGCCGCACGATCTTGGCGGCGTCGGGTCCAAAGTTATAGTGTTTCGTCGCTGCATTGGATCAGCTACCCTATTATATACCCCTTGATGGGCGGGTCAAATGCAAACTTGTTGGTGATATGTATCCATTTTGTGGTGAGGCAAAGCCGTTGCTACAGCTACAAGCGTGGGGATCGCTCAAAAGCTGGCGCTTATGGGTTATCGTGTGCAGGTGAGGCTTCTGATCCGTCGATGACCTCAAGGGTAGCCACCGGTGCAACATCTCCGATGCGACTTCGCCCGTCGGTAGCGTAGGCATATCGATGGCCGCTATCGTACCATCCTATCAGCACGGCGTAACGCCCAGGCGCTATATCCCGGGGCAATGCCACCTCGAATGTCTCGATCACTTTCTCACCCGGCGCCCAGGTAGTCGTAGGATGGAGGAAGGTGGTTGGTAGATGCAGGATCCGCGCCTGATCGGTATCGGAGAGATACGTCACAGCAAATAGGGAAACGTCATCAGAAAGTCCTTGGCCCGCTGTCCAAACATAGCGGAGAAGGTAGCGTTTGTTCCCCAGCGGGGTTACGTAACCTTCGATTAAATTGATCTTACCCGCAAAAGTCGCCTGTATCGTTGGAGTGGAATTTATTGGTTCAGTTGCTACGGATTGAGTTAGGGTCATCTCTGTCCAGGCGCTATCTGAGATATCGCTTATCCGCCGTTGGAAGAGCAGAAGTCCATCTCGCGTAGAAACTAGGCCATACGCTGGGTGCTTTAACACCCCCGCTATTGCGTCCCAGTTGTAGGTGACGTCCCCGCCGAGCCAAAGAGGATGATCGAATAGTCCATCTAAAACCGCATACTCCACCTTCTCCAAGAGGACGTCAAGACCTGGCCCCTCGGTGCCATCTAGAGGCCGAGGTAGGTAGATATAGCGTCGATTTACCAGGTGGGAGGCGAGAAAATGTGATACGACGAGGGGGGACTCATCTGGAACATGACGATCTAGCCAACGATCTTTGACTGCATCACGCGGAGTTCGCTGATATATCCAAAAAGGGCTTTCCTCGAAGCCCTTCGCCCACGCTTTGGGCGGTTGGGGGATCACAATGAATCGGATGTTGATTAGGAGGGTGATGATGACAGCTGCTTCCAATAGCAGAGACCAGATTGGTAGTTGCGTATCACGGTTCACGGGGGAGATAAAGCTGCGTTGAGAGGATTTGAGCCGGGCTATGGCATGCACAACCACCATGATGATAAAA
>JAAAOZ010000497.1 GCA_009908585.1 Chloroflexota bacterium | reverse complement strand
GTGAGGGGATGCACGTTTAATCGCGCTAGGCAGCTCAGGAGTTTAGGAAGTGGCCCGGATTGACAGCGTGATCCATAATTTCGCTCACCATCTTACAAGCGGTTTGTCTGGATTTATCGTGGCAGCGTATGAGGTAAGTGATCGTACGGGATACCCTCTTATATCCCTCGTTCTAGAACCGGCAGGCGCGTTGCCAGAACCTCTTCAAAAAGGTGAATTCCCGGCTAAGGTTGATGCGCTACGCGATAAGTTCTTCGAAATTCTTGAGAAAGAATCAGGTATGCCAAGGGATCAAATTGATAGCCTCACAGTACATCTGGACTTTGCGCCGGATCCAGAGCTTGTGGAAAAACGACGTCGGCGGTTGTCCGCCAGTCGCGTCTACTATGGTTATGACCCGGTTTATGTGTGTACAGTGAATGTGAGGTTAAGCTCCGGCGTGGAGCGCACTGTGACACTTAGGTAGTTCCAGGATTTAAAACCTCCCAAACCTGATACTTTTCCCTCAGAAAACCACTCGTTTTTGGGAGGTTTATTTTCTTAGAACGGCCTTAAGGACCCGGCACTCGAGTGAGCGGCTATCGCTTCGCACCTGGGAGCCATATCGGATGTCAGAAATCGGGAGAAGCATCTTGACCAAGGTATTCTTGAAAAAACTCGATGAGATTCAACCCAGCCAGTTGTTTATCAGCTCTGGCAAGCTATCGCGGATCATGGAGAGATTTCATCCGCCGACGCCTGAAGCCCTTACCCCCATCCCGGTGAAGGCCTTGGATAACCGTGTGATTTTCACAGATGGTCACACGCGGGCGTTTGCCGCGTTTTTACGGGGCGTTTCAGAGATTAGGGTCGTCTGGGATGAGGATGAACTGGACTGGGAGGCTTATCGAATCTGCGTGGAATGGTGCGAGACCGAGGGCATTTATACTATCGCCGATCTGAAGGATAGAGTTATCACACCGGAGGAGTATGAGGTGCTGTGGCTTGATCGCTGCCGCGAGATGCATCAAGAACTGGAAAAGAGAAGACGTGGATAATGAGATGAGATTGTGCCAAATGGTCAAAGAAGTTGTGATTGCTCCTTATCAACGTACTGGACTTCCGGGATATTGATTGTATTATCTGGTTGAGCAATCGAGAGAGGCGATGACGGCTGAACCTATCGCAATGGTAGATGGACATTAGCATAAGCTATGAGAGTGAGGTATCTATGCTTACCGTGGAAATCAATGATCGCTCTTTAGAGCAACAGATAGCAGAACTACTCAATCAGCACTTCAACGGCAATGTCGAGGAAATGTTACAAGAGCTGGTTCATATCTATATGACTCAACATAATCGGCTCAAATATAGCGGTATCTTGAAATGGGAAGAAGAGGGCTTGGCTTATCAGAAGGCATTGCGCAATGAGTGGCAATAGGATTTTGTTGGATACCAATGCGTTCATCTATTTCTTTGAAGGCAGAAAAAAGATTACGGAATTGGTGGTACAGACACCTGAAATTTATTACTCGGTTATCTCAGAAATCGAGTTATTGTCGTCCACCCACCTAACTGATTTAGAAATCATCCAAATCCAAGACTTTTTATCTTTCTGTCATTGCATAGACTTGCGTGCTGATATCGTCGCTCGGACCATAGAAATACGGAAGCAATACAATTTTAAGATCCCAGATGCCATCATAGCCGCGACAACCTTGAATCTGGCAGTCCCTCTGGTTTCGGCTGACGTAGCTTTCCAAAGAGTAGCTGGATTGCAACTGATTGCGGATATTCTAACGTAGCTATTGTACCCACTTTGAGGCTGTCTGCTCAGTCAATGACATTTTGGAGGCCGTCTCATTTGATGGATGATGTGATCGCGGCGTTACAGGAGATGCGCGTCCGTCGCGAACAGGCGTGAGGGGAATAGCCATCTTATCTAAACTGCATTGCAAGCAAATATCAATCCATTAGTTTTTGAGAGAGGTGAAATATGAAATTCAATACGGCGATTTTGTACGACATCGAGAACTTAATAGGCGGTTATAGTCAGACAGATTATCTTTCTAGCCTTTCTCTTAGAGATGTTTTTGATGATATTGTTCAGAAAGATATAGATGGAATTGCGATACAAAGGGCGTATGCTAATTGGGGTGACCATCGGCTGAATATTTTGCGGGGTGATATTGTCGAGTTGGGTATTGAGCCTGTGCAGATGTTTGGCTTTGGCCGAGGGCCAACGAAAAATGCATCTGACATTCAACTGGCTATTGATGCTATTGACATAGCATTTACGAGGCCGGCTGTGGAAAAATTTGTGATCGTATCGGGCGATGGTGCATTTTCTGCATTAGCAAAGAAACTACATGAGTATGGGAAGATGGTCATAGGTTGTGCATACAGAAAAACCGTCAATAGAGTTTTTGAGGCAGTTTGCGATGATTTTATTTGGGTTAATGAGCCAAGAGATGATGATCAATATGTCGCTGATGCTAAAAACGTATTTAACAACCCGATACTGAGCGCACTTGCGAAGAAATATCGACCTGTTGAGGTGGAAAAATCAGAAGATGTATTTGATCAAGCGCGCCAGATAATACATTTCTTCGAGACCTATAAGGATGCATCGTATCTGCTCAAGAATGTTGGGATGAATATCTCGATTTACAGTCAAGCGCTCTCGTATCGTATAGAAGATTTCAATTACATTCGGTTTGGGTTCGTAAGGTTCACAGATTTTATACGATACGTTGCCCATGACACAAATGTGAAGCTAGTTTTTAATCCTCCAAGCGAGTATAGGTTGTTGATGAAGGAAAGCACACTGCATGGGTTTGAAACTATAGAGCCATTGAGAGAACTGAGTGAGATTCACACGCTGGATACTTATAAAGAATTATTAGCAAAAGGTAGACCGGTTTTTCGTTTGCCGTCAGTAGATGTGGTTTTTCAAGTAGCTCAATTTATCTCTGACCACAAAATGGAATTAACCGAGGTGCCCATAGGAGATATTATCGATCTTGTAAGTTCCAGTTTAGAATATGAACAGAAAGACATTAGGGAAGTAGTCTTATCCTTAGTTTCCGCGGATTGTTTTGTGAGGAAGCCGGAAGATGTGCGATTGTCTGAGCAGACATTTTCTTTTAGGTACGATACCCCTTTAGATGCATTGCGAGCTTTGCGGGAATCTATGCATGATAAATTGGAAAGTATATTAGGAGACGTAGAGGATGAAGTTTTTGATGAAGTAATTGAACTCAATGTCTAAATCTCTTGATGGTTGTTAAGTTACTCGTGAAACGATGTATCGGCATATTACAATTACCATTGAACGTTATGTTGTGCAAATCCAGCGCTGACCGCAACCGGGATGACACCGATTTGCGCAATATGCTGTGATCATAACGGTAGCCTCTCAACGCAATCCCAACGTTCCTAACCAACGTCATCATCATTTCTGACGATATCCCGCCGTTGGAGGCGATGATTTTTGGTAGGGTAAAGATGAAGGGAACATTGGCGCGAGTTAATGAAGGTTCATACAGCTAAAGCGGGAGGTTAACGATGCGATACGAGAAGATTGAGGATCTGCCAGAGAGCTTGCGCAACGATCTGCCGGATGAGGCGCAGGAGATTTACCTCGAGGCCTATCAGAAATCCTGGGATTCCTTCAAGGAAGAGATGGGCGGCGATCTGGGGCAGGAGGCGGTAGCGCACCGCGATGCGATGCATGCCGTCAAGCAGGAGTTCGTGGAGGATAAGGAGAAAGGCCTGTGGTATCGAAAGGGCGAGGAGCCGGAAGAGGAGGAAGAGGATGAGGGCTTGCTTTCTGACCTCGCGGATGCCTTGTAGCCCCTCATAGCCCAAGTACCCAATCGCCGGACTGAAGACGAGTCGGTGTCAGGGGAGCATATCCCCGACATCGACTCGTTTTTTTGTGGGATGGTGACATAGCCCCAACGTAATTCCAACGTTCCTAACCAACGTCATCCTCAGCTCTGACGGTATCCCGCCGTTGGCAGCGGCCTCTTTGGGTATGATAAAGAATAGGATGGTGAGCATAGGGTGAGCAAGAAGGAGGTCTGTGACTATGTCCGATTGGCAGGAGATTTTTGCCCCGTACATTCGGGCTATCGAAAAGCGCTACGACAAGCTCAAATATCGACTCTACTACGCGCTGGGCGGCCCTGGCCCGCTCAAAATCACGCCGTATCGCGGCTTTGGCACGGAAGAGGCGCTCTATCTCAAAGGCCGGGTGCTGGAGGATCGGGGCGTTACCGAGGCGACGACCGAGGATAGTCTCTGGCAGAATCTGCTCAACACTTACAAGCGCCTCAGCAGCCGCGAGGCGCCGCACGCGCGAGTGCGAGCGCAGCTTGGGTCACAGCCGGAGGTCGCTGCCGAGGTCGAGGCGGACGAGGAAGGGATGTTCGAGGTGTGGCTCCATCCACAAGCGCCCCTGCCATCGGATCGCTTATGGCACCCGATAGATCTGGAGCTACGGACGCCGCAATCCGATGGGCAAGACGGCCCGGTGCGCGCCACCGGCGAGGTGCTGGCGCCGCTGCCTTCCGCCGAGTATGGCGTCATCAGCGACATCGACGACACCGTGCTCCAAACCGATGCCGCCAATCTCCTGCGAATGGCGCGCACGGTCTTCTTCGAGAATGCGCACACCCGCTTGCCCTTCCCCGGCGCGGCGGCCTTCTATCGCGCGCTGCACGCCGGCGCCCAGGGCGAGGCCCAAAATCCGCTCTTTTACGTCTCAAACAGCATGTGGAATCTCTACGACCTGCTCGCGCAATTCTTCCACCTGCACGAGATCCCCGTCGGCCCGTTGCTCTTTCTGCGCAATTGGGGCGTCTACGAGGATGAGATTCTGCCGCTCGATCACGAAAAGCACAAGTTGCCCATCGTCCGGCAGATTTTGGAGCTTTACGAGGACGTGCCCTTCATCCTGATCGGCGACAGCGGCGAATCGGACCCGGAGATCTATCAGCAGATTGCCGACGAGTACCCGGATCGGATTCTGGCGATCTACATTCGGAACGTCAGCCCCGATCTGGCGCGGCTCCAGGCGATTCACGCTTTGGCGGAGGAGGTCGTGGCGGCGGGCAGCACGTTGGTGTTGGCGGAGGACAGCCTGGCGATGGCGAAGCACGCGGCCCGCGAGGGTTGGATCGCCTCGGAGGCGTTGTCCGCCATCGAGGCGGCGAAGGAGAAGGACGAAGGGCCGCCCACGGAGTTCGAGCAACTTCTCTCCACCGTCGCCGCCGCCGAGGGAGACGAAGAGGCCGAGCCGCCTACCGTCGTCGTCCACGGGGAAGGGGAAAAAATAAACACCCCAACTAGCTAAAGAATCTCTCCGTGTATCTCTGCGAAAAAACTCCGCGAAGCTCTGTGTAACTTGTCCGTTCTGGCATCGAGTTGGAGAACTTTTCTGCCAGAAGAACTGAAAAAATCCGTGTGATCTGTGAAAATCCGCGAGCTATTTTCTGGTAGTGTTTGGTGACGAGGGCCTCCAACCAAAATCCAATTCTAGGCAACCAAACCCAACATCAGACGCAACGCACGCCAAAAGCTCTCAGCCGGATTTATTGTTAGCATGATAGTAGTGACGTTGTGAGTGGCAAAATCTAATGCGAATGATAGGAGGTCAACTATGTTAAATGTTAGCAAGATGATTGTATGGCTCTTGGCGATCATGCTCTTGGCAAGTTGTGCGCCTTCGGTCCCGGAGGCAACGGTGGAAATTCCTGAAGAAGCAGATGCGTTGGTGAAGAAGGCCACCAAGGATTTGGCTGACCGTCTGGATATTGTGCCAGGCAATGTCGTCGTCGAAAGTGTCACGGAGACCGAATTCCGTGACGCGAGTCTGGGCGTGCCGGAGCCGGGGAAGTCCTACGCTCAGGTGATCACGCCCGGCTATATCATCGTGTTGCGCGCCGAGGGCGGAACCTATGAATATCACGCGGCGGATAATCGCGTCGTCTTTGCGCCCGAAGCATCATCACCATAAAGGTTCTGCAAAATCCTCTCCCTTCTTTCAGGAGAGTTATCTACGAAGTTTGACTTTTAACTCGTAACTTTTAACTTTAGAGGAGGTTCACCAATGGCTATGCAAAACACCTATACCTACACGGCCCGAAGTGTGGAGAATCCCGAATATTCCGTGACCTTTACTCTCTTCGACCACCGGATGTCGGTGGGGACGGGCGCGCCGATGGAGCAGATGGCACAGGCCCTGGAGCGCGTAGGCGCGGGAGAAGCGGAAGAAGAAGGAGCAGGAGCGGCGGAAGGCGAGGAAATCGAAGCGGTCGAAGCCGAGAAGCAGTCCAAGCTCTGGCTCAAGCCGATGGCGATTTCGCTGGTGGAGCAAGGCACGAAGCCCTTCCACGTGGATGATGTGGACGCCGATGTCGAGGGCGACTGGCTCCGCGTCCGAGGTTGGGTTCGCGCGGGCGGATTGCGCTTGGCCCCCGTCACCTTGATGAAAGGCCGCGTGGACAATCCCGATGCCGCCCTCGCCTTCGTCGACGAGGTCAACGAGCGGAAGACCGAAGCTTTTGGCCCGCTGGCCCTCTTTGATTATTGGGGCGCCTGGTTTGCCGCCGGCTTCGTGATCGTCCTGCTGCTACAACTTCAGCGCCATCGCGGCAGAAAAGCATAGACGTCTCGACTCGCTCGGCTTGGATCGCTAGACCCAGACCAAGGTGCAACGCACTTGAACTGCAGAAAAGGAACAAGGTTCTTCAGGAATCCGCCGGATGCAATCATACCATCCCCCCACAACCCAGTAACGACGCGAAAAAGGTCTGTAATCCCCACAAACACGCAATTCTTGGCTACTTTTAGGGATACAGAGGGGGTTGCCCGGCAAAATCCAAAAGACCCAGGAACAAAAGTGCGTTGCACCTTGCAGAAGCCAAATCTTGGCGCTAGGATGACAACGTAGCGGGTCCATTCGCTTCATCTGCTTTTATCTGTTGAGGGGAAAGCATAACTGTCTGGTAGCTGGATCGTGTAGCTTGGTTGGTTTGGAATAAATGTGACGAGTCATGAGGGAGTGTGTATGAGTCAACAAGAAGGAAATGGAGAGCTACAGCAGCGTCGTGAGCATCGAGAGGAGGGCGGCGCGTCGGTTGCGGATCAACCGTGGACGCGCGAATGGCGCGACATCGCGGAGCAATTGGGCGTCGATCCAGAACAGGGGCTGAGCGAGTCGGAGGCCCAGGAGCGATTGGAGAAATACGGCGCCAATCGCCTGCGCGAGGCCGAACGCAAGAGCACCTTGCAGATTTTCGTCGATCAATTCAAGAGCCTGATCGTGGGCCTGCTCGCGGCGGCGGCTGTGCTGTCGTTCGCCTTCGGAGAGATCGTCGAGGGCGTGGCCATTGCGATCGTCATCCTGATCAACGCCGTCATCGGCTTTGTGACGGAGTTGCGCGCCGTGCGCTCGATGGAGGCGTTGCAGGAATTGAGCAGCGTCAATGCCAAAGTGCGCCGCGATGGGCAGGCG
>JAAAOZ010000130.1 GCA_009908585.1 Chloroflexota bacterium | reverse complement strand
CATCGACGCCCGAAACCGCGCCGGAGGAGGAAATCGAGGGAGACGCCGGAGAAGCGCCCGTCGAGAAGGAGGCTGAGCCGACCTACGCGCCAACCGAAGAACCAGCCGCCGAAGAAGAAGGTGTAGTCGAGCCGGCGCCCCAGCCTACCCCAACGGCCCCGGCGCTCCCGGCGGCCCCCTACCCGCTGCGGAACATCTTCCCGGAGACGCTCTACTGGATGCCGGAGGCGGTCACGGACGACGCAGGCCACTACGCCTTCGATCTGCCGCTGGCCGATACGCTCACGAGTTGGCGCGTCACGGCGTTGGCCTCCACCCGCGACGGCGTGATCGGCGCGGGGGAACGCGACCTCGTCATCTACCAGGAGTTCTTCATCGACGTGGCGGCGCCGACAGAGATCGCCGCCGGGGAGGTCACGACGGCGACGGTGACCCTCTATAACTATCTGCCGGAAGCGCAGACGGTCACCCTCACGCCGGTCGCCGCCGAGTGGTACGCGCTGCGCGAGGCGCCCGCACCGCTCACCCTGGCGCCGGGCGAGGTGCGCAGTGCGATTTTCACCTTCCGTCCGCACCGCGCGGGCGCCTATCAACTCCAAGTCCAGGCCGAGGCCACCGGCGCGAGCGGCATCCCCGTGCGCGACGCCGTCGCCATCGAGGTCGTGGTACGGTGAGCAAAAAATTCACCCTTGCGAAGGTTACAGAACCCACTTGGTCACCAGGAAAATCTCGATCAAGACAACATGCCAGTCCTCGCACCCTGTAGCGCACCCTTCGCAAGGGTTGCGCGAAAAAGAAAAGCCCTTCGGCGCGCCAACCGGCATCACCGAAGGGCTACTCCATCTCAATGCGCTTTGCTCATCCAAATAGCCCCCGGCGATGTGCCAGGGGCTTGGAGATGCTTCTGGAGAACGGACGAAGTATGTCCTAGAGTCGAATCGCCTCGTCCTCGAAGGCGCGGAGCTTGTCACGTTCCTCGCGCAGTTTTTCCACCAGTTCGGGGACGCGGGCGGCGCCGCGCTCCGGCCCGACGGCTTGATAGCGCACGACCTCGGTGACGATGCCGTCAAGTTCGTTGGCCAAGCTGAGCAACTGCGCCTCGACGCGCTCAAGCTGGGTGGAGACCAGTTCTAGTTTGTGCAGTCGCTCCTGGAGCGCTTGGCGCGATTCTTCGTACTCGCGGCGGACGAGGGCGTCATCGGTGCTCTCGATGACCTGGTTGATGCGGGTGAGATCTCCGCTGAGATCCGGTTGCGATTCGGAGACGAGCCGATAATTTTCGAGCGCCGTCATCCGCCGGCAGAGCGCGTAGGTCTCGTCCGTCAACGCCTCCACCTCGGTCTGAACCGGCTCCATCGCTTTACGGATGCGATTGGATGCGGAGCTGAGCGTGTTGAAGATGCTCACCTGGGAGCGCTCGATGCGGTTGTAGTACGCCTCGAAGCGCTGAGTGAGCGGGGCGCGTTGATCCATTCGATGGCTCAGGCGTACTGAACGATCCCGCGCCACGTTGAAGACCATCAGCCCCCAGAAGAGCAGCCCCACGGGGAGCAGCCACCACGCCGAAAGCAACGTAGCAAAGAGGGTCAGCACCAACATCGCTAAGTTAAGCGGATGGATCAACGCGGTCAGGATGGGTAATTTTGTCATCGTATTGTTTCCTCTACTGGGTTAGAGCCTTCTTAACCTTGCGAAGGTTAAGAAGGGCTTTGGTTAACAGATTAACCTGTTCGCTGCACATGGCACGGACTATTTTAGGTCTCTTGCGGAGCCTTCGCAAGGATTCCCGTTTTAGAAAAAGGTCGCAATCTCGGCGTAGACCTGCTGAATGGTCGTCGGATCGCTGTCATATTGCTTCGCGCCGGTCGATTCGGCGATCCTTTGCAGGACATTGCGGTCGGCGTTGTTGCCAAAAGCGATGGTGAAGACCTTCGTGGCAGAGCCGCCCTCGCTCATATTACCCACGTCATTCATCAGTTGATTGAGTGAGAGGCCGGACGCGGTGTCGTTGCCATCCGTGAGCGCGACGATGGCCCGAATATGATTCGGATCGCCCTTGGCCTCAAGTTCATCGTATCCCATCTGGATGGCGTCGTAGAGCCGGGTATCGCCGCCCTCGATGATGCCGGAGATGCGGCGCAGGAGATCCTCGCGCTTCTCGCCCAGCGGCGAGAGTTCGCTCAACGTGATCAACTCGTCGCTGAAGAGGATCACCTCGATGCGATCTCGGTCATCCAGCAGATCGACGAAATCACGCAGGCTGGAGCGCGCGGCGGAGATCTTCTCGCCCTCCATACTGCCGGAAATATCCATCACCACGACGAGATCGACGGGCTTCTTGGCCTCCTGCTGCCACAGATTCTGGATGCTGCGGATCACCTCCGCGTCGGGCACCTCGAGCACCGTCTGCGGCTGTTTGGGATCGACGCCGTGATTGGCGTCCAGCGGCGAGGTCAACGCGATGGCGGGATCGGCCGGGCGGAAGCCATACTCGATGGCCTGGCGCTGCTGTGGTTCGGCCAGCAGGTAATCCCGGAAGATCGCGGCGGCCTCGGCCTGCTCCTCCGTGACCCACGGCGCGTTCAGGATGACGTAGGGATGGTTGCTCCAGAAGGCGCCCTCTTTCGGATAGATCGCCACGACGGGGAGCTGCTGCACCTCGTTGTTGAGCCGCTTGGTCTCCTGGTCGACCACCAAATTCTCATACATCACCGCCGCGCTGAGATAGGATGGCCCGCGCTCGAACATCCGAGTGGCAAAGAAGCCGGTGCTTTCGCCGTAGTGGATGATGCTGCTTTCGACCTGCGTCATAAAGGACTTGACCGCCTCGCTGTTGACATCCTCCTGAGTCAGATTGCGCTGCTTGCCCGCGCCGGCGTAAGCCTCCGCGATGACGGAGATGATGCCGCTGTTGCTGAAGCCGGGATGCGTATGCCCGAACTTAAATTTCCCCCACTCCGGGTAACCATACGCCGCCCAGCCCTCCTCGGAGATGGCAAGCTCGGCGATATCGGCCCAACCTAACGCCTTGTCGGGCCAGCCTAACGCCTCGGCCATCGGTCGCCACATCGCGATGATCACCGGGCTGAGCACCAGATCCTTCGGCGTCTCCGTGACCAAATCCTCGGTGTGATTTTTCCGCCAATCCGCGTTGGCGACGGGGATGTAGGCCGAGGAGGCCGGACTCCAGATGGTCGGCTGCAACTGCTCCGCGACGATGGCATCGCCAGAGGAGATCGACCCCATCGGCGTGGCCTCGATGACAATCGCGCCGCCGTCCTCGGTCTTGTGCTTCTCCTTGTTGAACGCTTCGATCAGCGGCACGAGCCAGGCCTCTTTCTCGGAGCCGTAGATCATTGAGATGTTGACGATCCGCCCGCCCAGCGAGATGCCGCCGCCGTCGCTTCCACATCCGGCCACAAGATTCAACAGCATCATCAAGACGACCAACGTCGATACGAAGCGTCGCATTTTCACCATCTTCATTATGTTATGCCCTCCTTGTGAGTCTCGTAGGAAACCTAGGGCTGGACGTTGCGCGCCCAGAAATCCAATAAGGTATTCAAGACATTCCCCGGCGGCACCTCAACTTCCGGCGGGATATCGGTCTTCACGCCATTTTGCGTGTATTGCAAGAACGGACTGCCCGGCTGATCCAGCGGGATCGACGCGGTGGGGCGGAAGCCATACTCCAGCAGCGCCTGCTTCTGTAATTCCTCGCTGCTGAGATATTCCAAGAACATAAGCGCAGCGGTCTCCTTCTCCGAGGTGACCCATTCTCCTTCTAAGATGCAGAATGGATGATCGCTCATCGAGGTCGCCGGTGGGTAATAAACGCGCAGTTCGCCGTACTTCCCGACGGCATTCTCCATCTGCGCGATAGCGGTCGCCTCGTAGACGCTCACAAAATCGTACAAGCTCGGCCCGTAGGAGACAATCTCCTGCATATAGGTGCCGGTGCTATCGCCAAAGTTGGAGATCGTGTTCTCGAAGGAGAGGAACCACGCCTGATACTCATCATCCGCCAGAATATCCTGCGAGGTGAGGCCGGAAGTTTTGCCAAAGTAGTTATAGCTCATCAGAAGAATCGTCTGAAAGCCACTGTTGGATTTGAGCGGATTCGTATGACTAAACTTGATATAGCCCCATTCGGGATGATCGTAGGCCTCCCATCCTTGGGGATGGGTGAGCGCCTCGTGCATCCGCAGCCACATACTGCCATTAGGCTCATCGCCCCATAGCACGTCCGCCCGCTCGCGCCATGCAACCAACACCAGCGGCGATTTCAGCACCGGACGACAGCGCGCCGTATCGGCAGGATCGACCAGGGGCGCGCCGAACTTCGAGGTAGAGAGATCCTGGAGCAGGGAGATTTGGAGCATGCTGGCCGGACTGATCATATCCGGCTGCGCGCCCTCTAGCACAGAAAGATAAATCTCGCGCGAGCCAGCGGCCTCCAAGTTGATCTGGATCGGATGCCCCTGCACCTTGTTTTTCGCATCGGCCATAAAGCGCTCGGCCGCCAACTCGATCCACGCCTCTTTCTCAGTGGAATAGAGCACGTCCAACTCGATGGGCTTGGGCGGCGGCACGATCCAATCACGCACCGGCGCCGGCGCGACACTGCGGATCGGCGGCGAGATCAAGGAGCCAAAGAGCAATCCGATGGATACGAGGAGATAGAGGCCAAACAAAATCCAATTTATCTTTGGTGTATGCATGCATCACTCCTGAATCTAGGGGGCAAACATATAGATAGAACGCTCCCTTCTATTTTACCGTAAGTTGTTTAAGGGATGCTTATTGAATTGTTAAATTTCTGTTAAATACGCCCGACTCTTCAGGAACTCACCATGTGCAATTGTATGATCCCCATCCTCAACTCAGTAACGACACGAAAAAGGTCTATCCCCCACAAACACGCAGATCTTCGCTGCTGTTAGGGACAGAAAGAATAGAATAGGAAGTTGTCTGGCGAAATCCACAAGGCCCATACATCCAAGCCCTAGTCAAGTTACAATCGCTGTTGGGAAGTAGTTTGTCGACAGAGCATTAAGGTGTAAAATAGAACAAACATCACGATACAAGAAAGATTTAGGGGCGCATTGACCCATCGGAGAAGCTATGGCCCAAAACCAACAAGTGAGCATCCTCATTGTAGATGACACGCCAGAAAACTTGAGATTACTCACACAAATCCTATCGCAACACGAATACAAAACCCGCGTGGCAATCAACGGTGAGCGCGCCCTGGCATCCGTCCAAGCCAATCCGCCCGATTTAATTATGTTGGATGTGATGATGCCCGATTTCAATGGCTTTGAGGTGTGCGAGCACTTGAAAGACGATCCGCAGACGCACGACATCCCCGTGATCTTCATCAGCGCGCAAAGCAATGCGGAGCACAAGGTCAAGGCCTTCGAGGTAGGAGGCGTCGATTACATCACCAAACCCTTTGAGGCCCAAGAACTCTTGGCTCGCCTGGATACACATCTCACCCTACATCGTTTGCAACGGCGGCTTGAGGAGAAAGTCGCTGAACTGGACACCACGAACGCCCAACTCCAACAAGAGATCGCGATCCGCAAACGAGCCGAAGAAGCGTTGTGGCAGAGCAAAGAGCACTTCCGAACGGTGGCAGACTTCACCTATAACTGGGAATACTGGCTTGGGCCGCAGGGGCACATCATCTATATGTCGCCGGCGTGTAAGCGGATCACGGGCTATCGCCCGGAGGAATTCCAGCGGAACCCGGAACTGCTGCGCACGCTGGTCCATCCAGACGACCAGGCGGCGTGGACGGACCACCTCAATTATGTTCTGAAAAGCGATGAAATCTTAGACACGAAGTTTCGCGTGCGAACGCGAAAGGGCGAGGAGCGCTGGATCGGTCACACGTGCCAGCCCGTCTACGGCTCCGATGGCAAGGAGCTGGGTCGCCGCGCCAGCAATCGCGACATCACGGAGCGCGTTCGCGCCGAGAACCAGTTGCGAGACTACACGACCCAACTGGAGAATCAAAACGCGGAGTTGGACGCCTTCGCGCACACCGTCGCCCACGACCTTAAATCCCCGCTGACGGGCCTGATCGGTTATAGTATGCTCTTAGAGCGCCACCTCAAGGCGCTGCCAGTGGATGATGTGGAGCAGAAACTCCAGCGCATCACCCAAATCGGCTACAAGATGGCCGACATCATCGAAGAACTGCTGCTATTAGCCAGTGTGCGACAAATGGAGGAAATCGAACAGGAGCCACTGGATATGGGCGAAATTATCCAGCAGGCCCAAATGCGCTTGCAGGAGAAGATCGCGACCACCGAGGCCGAACTGATCCTCCCGGAAACCTGGCCAACCGCGATCGGATACCAGCCTTGGATCGAAGAGGTATGGGCGAACTACCTCAGCAACGCGCTGAAGTACGGCGGTAAGCCGGACGAGGGCATCCCGCCCCAAATCGACTTGGGATGTGACACGGTCTCCACATCAGAGACAGCGATCAATTCCCAGGTACGATTCTGGATCCGTGATAATGGCGCCGGCCTCACCTCGGAGGAACAAGCTCAACTCTTCGCGGAGTTCACCCGCCTGGATAAGGAACACGCTCAAGGCCATGGCCTGGGCCTGTCCATCGTCCGGCGCATCGTGGAGAAATTGGGCGGCGCCGTCGGCGTGACGAGCGACCTAGGCGAAGGCAGCACCTTCTGGTTCACTCTTCCCGCAGCAGAATCAGCGGAGTGAGCATTTAGAATCCCCTGGCCGGTACAGATCCGCTAGTGTCTTAAAGTTTTCGCCGCTTGGCCCGCCCGTGATACACAAAACCCGTTAAAAACGGGGTAAAAAGCCACTCAAAAAAGCAACCCCAGTGCGTTTTAACGCACTTTGGATATCAGACGATGGTTTCAACCATCGGCGCGGCGCAGTGGCGAATACTCTGCGACAGTAACCAGATCCCGATCCATGCAGTTTTGGCCCTCTAGGGAAAAACTACCAACGGCGAAACGCCGTTTTGAAACGCCGCCTCCACGCCTCCACTTGCTCCTTATCGACCTTATGATAAAATGAAGGCGTGAAAACACGAATTGTCTTTATGGGAACACCAGAATTCGCGCTTCCAACACTGGAAGCGTTGGCTGAGCAGTACGCCGTCGTCGGCGTGGTGACGCAGCCCGACCGGCGCGCCGGTCGGGGACGTCATCTATCGCCACCGCCGGTCAATGGCGGAGGCCGAGGGCATCGAGGTCTTCCAGCCCAAGCGCCTGCGGGGAAACATCGAGGCAATTGAGCGCATCCGCGCCTGGTCGCCCGATGTGATTGTCGTCTCCGCCTACGGGCAGATTATCCCGCCCGACGTGCTGGAGATTCCGCCGCACGGATGCGTCAACATCCACCCCTCCCTGCTGCCGCGTTGGCGCGGGGCCACGCCCATCCAGGGTGCAATTTTAGCCGGGGATGAGACCACCGGCGTGACGATCATGCTGATGGATGAGGGGCTGGACACCGGCCCGATCCTGAC
>JAAAOZ010000374.1 GCA_009908585.1 Chloroflexota bacterium | reverse complement strand
CGGCCACCATTACGAAGTCGCCCTTCGGCGACTGAGTCCTAACCGGCGAAGGCCGGTTTCGTAAATGTAGCCGCGAATTCCCTCGGCCATTGGGCCTTGGGGCCAAGGTATTCGCCAGGCCTCTGTTTTTAAAGATATTGAAAAGTGTAAACCGATTTCCACTACCCCTTGAACTACCCCATTTTATTCATCAAATCACTGTCTCTGATCACGAAAATTAACCACTGCCTTATTTTTCCTTAGCGCCTTGGCGGCTTTGCGAGCCCACTTTAGCTTTTTTCAGTGGAGCCAATCATTGAAATTGACGTCCAGACCATAAGCCCCTCCGACTAACTCATTTCTTGCCAGTGATTTTTTATGTGTTAGAATCACTATTTGGAGTTTAGATGCCATATACTTACGCTTACTTATTATACACTGGATTGGCCGGGAGTTTGATGCTTTTGAGCATTGAACTTATACCCCGACTGCGGGTTCTACGCAAGCCGCTGGCGGCCATCAGCCTGACCATCGTCACCGTCCTCTGGGCGTTACAGCCCCAGACGGGCCGGTGGGTGGTCTCTATGTGGGCGCCAATGAATATCCTAGGCGAGCAAATTCTGTTGGATATGACCCCGGCGGTGTGGTGGCTGGGCGTTGTGCTGGCCGCCGTCTTCACCGGCGCGGCGTGGATCGAGGTCGCGGAACGCCATCCCACCCTGCCGCTGACGGGCACCTTGGTGATCATCGCGCTGCTCGTGATGTGGCAATCGCTGACGGGGGGCACGCTGATGACCACGCTGGCCGCCTGGGCCATCTTCGACTTGGTATGGGGCGTCGCAGCCCTGATAGCCGGCGCGGACGGCGAGCAGATCACCTTCAGCTTAGCCCTCCACGGCCTCTCCTCGCTGCTGCTGTGGGGCAGCGCCCTGCTTCTCCGCCAAAGCGGCGACAGCCCCCTTTGGTGGCTGATGCAGACCTCACGCCCGATCGAGGCCCTCTTACTGAGCGCCGCACTCATCCGCGTGGGATTCTACCCCTTCCATATTCTCTTTCCCCGCCGATTGGGCGAATCACGTATGCTGGACATGGTCCATTCGATCGGCGCGATGCCAGGGATCGCACTCCTCTACCGCTTACTGGCCCGGCCCAATGTCCTACCATTACCTAGATGGGGGATGTGGTGGGGTGTGCTCTCGCTTTTCTGGTGCGGGCTGATGGGATGGAGTGCGCGGGGCAAACAGCGCCCGATGCTGTGGGCCGGCCACGCGCTACTGATCGCCATCGTCACCGGCGCGATCCTCTTGGGGGCGCCCGCCTTCCTGCTGCACGGCGTCGCGACGTGGATCGCAGCCGGGACGCTGCTGGTGCTGATGCGCGGCCGCGCTCCGCAGGCTATCGCCTGGTCGTGGCCGGCGTGGATCGCGCTGCTCTTTCTGGTCGGCGCGCCGCCCTCCCCTGTCGGGACGCTCCATCGCGCTTTACTGGCGACGATGCCGTGGCTAGGCGCGATCTTGGCCATTGTGGGCAGCACGCTTGTCTTCGCCAGCCTCTTGCGCGGCATCCGACGTCCCGCCCTGGGCGATCCCGCCTTCCCCCAGATGTGGCGCCGCGTGAGCTTTTTAATCGGCACGGGGTTGATGCTAACCGTGTTGGTCATCACAGCATTTCGCAGCCCGGTTTCATTGGCGGACGTAAGCCCTGATCATAATGAGGCCGAGCTTATGCGCGCGGGCGCCTCTTGGCTGGGATTGGGCCTGGGAATGAGCACCCTGCTCAGCAGCGTCCTCCTATTGCGATGGGGGACCGTCACGCGCGAGTGGTTGCACTATGGCGAACCGTTCCTGGAAATCCTCAACCTCCAGTGGCTCTATCAATCGATGTGGCGCGGCGCGGATCACCTGTTGGCAGTTTTGCGTATCACGGTTGAGGTGATCGAGGGCAGCGGCGCGGTGTTGTGGTCGTTATTGATCTTGTTATTGACCTTGCTGGTGATTGTAAGCCGATGAGTCCTTTTATTGCGTGGTTAAATCGAGCCTCGGCCTTGGCCTCGGCGCCGGCCGCGTGGGGCATATTCCTGACTGGCGCCGCGATCTATCTGATCTCCGAATGGCGCTTGCGCTTTTTGCTCCTGTTAGCTCAATATCTCTTTGTCGGCATCATCTTCGTGCGCCTCTTCGAATCGCGCCCGGAGATGGCGTTGCTCAAGATTCTGGTCGGCTGGCTCGTGGCCGGCGCTTTCCTGATCAGCGCGCGCTTCCGCGAACAGACAGCGATCGCCAAGGGGATTCAATTCCGCTGGTCCTCGCACGTCTCGTTTCGCATCCTATCGCTCACCACGATGACCGTGGTCGCCTATTTGGGCGCTCAAAGGTACACGCTGCCCTTCATCCCCAGCGATTTGGCCCTGGCCTGCTACTTCTTAGCTGCACTGGCCGTCCTCTTCATCGGCACGGCGGAGCAAGAAGCGAGTGTGTTGGGCGTCGGTGTGATCAACCTGCTGACCGCCTTGGACATCTTCTACTCCGCGCGCGATCCCGGTCTGTTGGTCACCGGTCTCCTCGTGATGCTCACCCTGCTCGTGGGCTTAGCCGTCTCCTATCTGACTGTGGCCGAGGTGTACGAGCCTTCGGGGGGAGGATCAACGTGATTCTCCCTGGCCCCCTGCTGATCTTAGGCCTGCCGATGGGCGCAGCTCTGGTCGCCCTGCTCCTGATGCCCATTCGCCTGCTATCGGTGATCAAGGCGTGGCTCGTCGCGCTAACCGCCGCGTTCATCGGCGTGGTTGTCGCCCTCGCACCGCTCAACGACGCGGTGAGCTACCGCTCCTTCGAACTGGTGCTCGGTCGCCCAATGTACATCTTAGGACGCGGCCTGGTCGTCGAGCCGGTCGACCGACTGCCCATCGCCTTCCTCTTCTTCACGGCGGCGGGTTTGTTCATCTTAGCCTGGCGCTTGATCCCGCGCTCCAACTTCTTCCCCTTCGGGCTGATGATGGTCGCGCTGCTGGCCGGCGCTCTGATGGTGGAGCAGGTCGTCTACGCGGCGCTGCTGGTGGAGATGGCCGCAATGCTGGCCGTCTTCCCGCTGCATGAACCGCGTCGCAGGCGCATCCTCCCCGTAACCGACGAGGGAGAACATCCGCCGAAAGAAACGCAGGACACAGACACAAGCGCGCCGGCGCAATACAGCCCGCGCACGCAGGGCGGATTGCGCTACATCTCGTATATGACCCTGGCGCTGCCCGGCCTGATGGTCACGCACTTATTGCTGGAGTTATTCGCCATCTTCCCCAACGATCTGGGGTTGCTGCAATCCTCGACCGCGTTGTTGGGCATCTCGTTCGCGATTTTGTTAGGCGCCCTTCCATTCCAATCGTGGATCTCCACCGTGGCGATGGACGGCTCGCCGCCCGTTGTGACGTTCCTTTTCACGATCAATCTGGGAACGGTCTGGTTTATGTTGCTGGCCTACTTAGAATCCTACACCTGGTTGAGCCAACAGGCCGCCTTCGGGCCACTCTTCACGATCATCGGGTTGTTGATGATGGGCGTCGGCGGCGCGCTGGCCGCCTCTCAGCGCCGATTGGGCCGGCTGTTGGGCTACGCGACGCTGGTGGATAACGGCGCGATGTTCGTCGCGCTAGGCACGCAACAAGTGGCCGGGCTGACGTTGATGGTGATGATGTTGATCGCGCGGCCCTTGGCAATGGGGCTGATGGCCGTGGGATTGGACGGCCTGCGACAACTGGGCGGCGGCGAAGATCGACCAGAAGCGATGCGGGGCGGCGCGTGGCTGGCGCCGTGGCGGGCGCTGGCCTTTGTAGTCGGCGGCATCGCGATGGCCGGCTTCCCCATCTCGCTGGGATTTACGGCGCGCTGGGGCCTCTATCGCATCCTGGCGGATGAAAACCTCCTCCAGGCATTCATTGCTCTGTTAGGCAGCGCCGGCGTGATGATGGGCTTGATCAGCGCCATCGAAAATCTACTCACGGATACCCAGCATCCGCCAGATGCCGTTTATCCACCGGATGTCACGCCGCCGCCACCTTCAAAACAGCGACGACGTCCCAGGTTCAAAGAAGACCCCCTTGTCGTCCTTATGATCATCTTGTTAATTGTAACAGTGCTGGGGCTGGGGATTTTCCCCCATTACGCCAGTCGCATAGCACGCCAGTTGGCCGAAGGGTTCACCTTTCTTGCACCGTGATCACGTAAGGCGCGTATGTCATTAGATCTGCTAGATTTCCGCATCCGACAACGGGATTATCTGCTGCGCATCACGCGCGCCATCGTCTCGCGTCTGAATTTGCGCGCGGTGCTACGGATGATCCTTCAGGCCTCTGTCGATATGCTCCAAGGCCAACTCGGCCTGATCGCGCTCCGCGACCAGGAGGAGAAACATGAGTTCTCTTTTTGGGCGAGCTACGGGCTGCCCCCCGTCCTGGTCGATTCGTTCCTGCCGCTGGTCGAGGAGGTGCCCGATGTCTCCTCCGTGGAGGAGTTCCAAATCCCCCACATCTCCGAAAAGCTCCAGGAAATCGCCGATGAGACGGGGTTGCTCCTGCGGCAGGTGGTCTCGCTGCCGATGGTAGTGGATGAGGCATTCGTGGGCGTGATCTTCATCTTCCGCTCCCACAGCCACAGCTTCTCCTCGGATGACCGGCAGATTTTGGCCAGTTTCGCCGATTACGCCGCGATCGCGGTCAACAACGCGCGCCTCTACGAATCTGTAGATACGGAACGGCGCCGCCTGGACGCCCTGTTGGATGCCAGCGCGGATGGTATCATGGTGATCGGCTCGGATCTGACGCTGGAGCGCTTTAATCGGGCGCTCACCGTGCTGACGGGATGGCCCGTCGAAGCCGCGACGAGCAAGAAGCACCACGAGGTCATCACCTGGGCGCGACGCCGCTCGTCGGAGATGAAATCGCCCTCGCGCTTGCAAGATCTGACACTAGAGCAGGCAGTGTCGCAGGGATGGCCCCGGCGCGAGGGCCAATCGCTCTACATCGAGGGCGATTTGCTGCGTCGCAACGGCAGCACCGTCTCCGTGGGCATCACCTACGCGCCGCTGACGACGCGCAGCGGCCATCTGCTCAACATCATCGGCATCGTGCGCGACATCACTCACTTCCAGGAAGCCAATCAACTGAAAGACACCTTCATCTCCGTGGTCTCCCACGAGCTGAAGACGCCGGTCGCCATCATCAAGGGCTACGCGGAGACGATGAGCCGACCAGAAGCGTGGGAGCAGCCGGAGATGATGACCGAATTGTCCTCGGCCATCATCGAGGAGGCTGATCGTCTGGCGCGCCTGGTGGATGATTTGCTAGATGTCTCGCAACTTCAGGCCGGCGGATTAAGTTTCCGTCAAGTGGAAGATGTGGATCTCTCTGACATCGCGCGGCAGGTCGTGGAACGCTACCAACCTCGCACCGCGAAGCACGAGTTACACCTGGACTTTCCACGCAACTTCCCCGCGATTCGCGGCGATCCGCAGCGACTTGAGCAGGTGTTGGATAACCTGGTCTCCAACGCCATCAAATACTCGCCGCGCGGCGGGGAGATCATCATCCGGGGCAAGGCCGATCCGGCGGAGGTGAAGATCTCCGTCAGCGATGAGGGCGTCGGCATCCCGCTGGAGGAGCAGGAGCGTATCTTCGAACACTTCTACCGCGTGGAAGGGCCGGAAACGCGTGCGGTCTCCGGCACCGGGCTGGGCCTCTACCTCACGCGCGCCATCGTTCGCGCGCACGGGGGGCGAATCTGGGTCCGCAGCACCCCCGGCCAAGGGGCGACGTTCCACGTCGCCCTCCCCCGCGAGACGCAAATCGCCCTCTGGGGCAAGGAGGAGCAGATCATCGACCTGCCGCTGCAGGATTCTTAACCTAACGAACGTGCCCCTTGCGAAGATTCGAGAAGAGATCTGATGTAAAAAGCCTGTATCTGTTTAGTTTTCTGAGCAGACCAAGGTGCAACGCACTTGAACAAAAGGAAGGGTGCGGGCTCATGCAGTCTATGCCTGACGACAAGCCCAAAAGTGCGTTGCACCTCACTAGACTAAGGTAGTTCCAGAAATTAAAACCTCCCAAACTGATGTTTTTTCCACTGAAAACTCCCCGTTTTTGGGAGACTTATTTTCTTGGAACGGCCTAAACGGTTACAAAAGCCTTTTGGCCTATCGAAGAAAACGTCATGACAAAAGTAATGCGTAACCTTCGCAAGGCTGAGAGAAAATATAAACCTAACGAATATTTCACGAAGGAGACAACGTAATGGCACCCCAATTTTACGCAACTGTGACCTGCCCATCATGTGGCAATCAATTTCGGACGCCGGTCACGCAGGTTTTAGATGTTCGCGCCGATCCGCAGGCCAAGAATCGCATGCTGCAAGGCGCAGTCAATGTAGCGATGTGCCCCTCATGTGGTATGGGCGGCGCGCTGAATTTACCCTTTGTCTATCATGATCCCGAAAAAGAGGCAGCGCTGCTCTATCTACCCGCCGAGGTTGGCAAGAACGAGGTGCAACGGCAAAAGGCCGCCGGCAAGCTCACCCAGCAACTGATGGATTCGCTGCCGCAGGAGGAGCGCAAGGGCTATCTCTTGCAGCCGGAGACCTTCCTCAGCCTGGAAACGATGATCAAGCGGGTCTTGGAGATAGAAGGCGTCACCGAAGAGGATATGGAGCGCAGCCAGCAGCAACGCCAGCTTATCGACAAGTTGCTTCAGGCCGAGGATGAAGAAGCGTGGCAGGCGCTGTTGGACGAGAACGAGGAACTGTTAGATGAGGAATTCTTCGGGATGCTCAACTACATCGTTAAGATGGTCTCTCGAAGCCAAGCTGGCGCGGAGCAGATGGAGAAAATCGAACAGCTCTATGATTTCCTGGTCAGCGAAAGTGAGGCCGGTCGCCGCTTGGCCGAGCGATCAGAGGCCATCCAGGGCTTTTTCGATGACCCCAATCACGAGACCCTCATCGACGCCCTGAAGAAGGCCCCCGACGACGAGACCATCAACGCGCTGGTGCAATCGGGCGCGGAGTTGATGGATTACGCTTTCTTCCAGACATTCACCCAGCGCATCCAAGAGGCCGAAGGTGAAGAGGAAGCGCGGCTCAAGCAACTCCGCCGGAAGATTCTGGATCAGCGGGAAGCTTTGGCCGAGGCCAGCCGCCAGGTTCTCAACGAACGGGCGAAACTTCTGGAAAGCTTGGTTGAAACCGAAGACCCGCTCAAAATGGCCCAGAGCCATCTCTCGGAGCTAGATGACGCTTTCTTCTACATTCTCCAGCTCAATCTCGCCGAAGCCAAGCGCAACAAAGACCAAGAGGCATTCGAGGCATTGCAATCGGTCGCGGAGGTGGTCAACAAGGTGATGGAAGGCCAGATGCCGCCGGAGATGGTGCTCCTGCGCCGTCTGATGGTCGCCGAATCCGACGAAGCCCTCAACCAGATTCTGGAACAAAATCGCCGCCTCCTCAGCCCGCAATTCTTCCAATTCATCGAGATGCTAGAGCAACAAAGTCGGGAGGAAGGCGAGGAA
>JAAAOZ010000469.1 GCA_009908585.1 Chloroflexota bacterium | reverse complement strand
CGCCAATTTGGTGATCGTCACGGCTTATCTGGATAATCCGCTGGCCGGCTATCAGGAGGCCAGCGAAACCGAGCGCGCGGTCTTGGACAGCATTATGGAGGTCGTCGAGCAGAAAGACTTGCGCGGCGAGATTTCTATTTTCGCGCTGAGCGGGCAACCTGCTCTGGCCGCCGGTTATCGCTTCTTCTCCGAGTTGCACTCCGTCTTCTGCTTGACCGCGCTGTATGAGCCATTTGGACTGGCGCCCTTGGAAGCCATCGCCGCCGGGCTGCCCGCCGTCGTGACGAAGTTCGGCGGGCCGACCGAGAGCCTCCGCGAGGGCGACGAGGAGTACGGCATCCTGGTCGATCCGACCGATCCGCAGGAGGTCAGCGCGGGGCTGTACAAGCTGGTGAGCGATGACGCGACGTGGGAGCACTACGCCGAGGCGGGCTATCAGCGCGTGCTCTCGCGCTATACGTGGCAGCGCACGGCGGAAGGCTATCTGCGCGCCATCGAAGAGCGCTGCCCCGGTCTCAAATCGGGAGAGGGCGCGCCGTGCCCCGCCGCTGAGTCCCGATACTTCTTGCCCATCCATCCCTATTTCCAAGAAGGGACGCCGGAGAAGGACATCACGTTGGAAGCGTTGGATGATCTCTACTTCAAGCTAGATGTGCTCGGCGTGGGCGAGACGGTGGTGGACTTTATCTCACACGCCAAGGTCAATTCGTTACGCACGGCCGAGCGATTCCGCCGCTATTTGGGCGGCCAGCCCGCGAACGTGGCGCTCTACGTCGCGAAGTTGGGGCGCCGGTCGGCGGTGCTCACCAAGGTCGGCGAGGATCGCTTCGGCGAGTTCTTAGAGGAGAAGCTCCAGCATCACGGCGTCAGCACCGAGGCGCTCTACAAAACCGAGGAGCTGCCCACCACGACGATTTTCATCAGCCGGACGATCAGCGTCCCCGATTTCCAACTCAATCGCGGCGCGGATGCGCTGCTCGATTTCCACGAGGTCTCCGAGGCGTTAATTGATCGCGCCCAGATCGTGCACACCTCCTGCTTCGCGCTCTCCAAGGAGCCACAGCGCGCCGCGATCCGCCGGGCGCTGCGATTGGCCCAGCGCGCCGGCAAAATCGTGAGCTTCGATCCCAACTACAACCCGCGCGTCTGGCCGGACAAGGACGAGGCCTGGGAGGTGCTGGCCCAAATTATGCCCTACGTGACCATCGTCAAGCCCTCGCTGGAGGACGCCCGCCAGCTCTTCGATTATAATATGGAAGATGAGGATCTGGAGGCCGAGAGCCTGGCGACCTTCCACGATTTGGGCGCCGAGGTGGTGATCTTCACGCGCAGCGGCGGCAACGTCACAGTCTCCGATGGCGAGAGCGTCGAGCACATCGGCCCGCTGCCGATGGTCGAGGTGGACGATGTCACCAGCGGCGGCGACGCCTTCCTGGGCGCGCTGTTGGTCGCCCACTTGGACGGCAAGCCGTGGGCCACCTGCGTGCGCTTCGCCCATCAAGTTGCGGCGATGAATCTCCAAGTCGTCGGCCACGTCCAGAACATGATCCATCGCGAGGCCATCTACGAGCAGTTGGAAGCCGAAGGGAGTATTGCGTAAAACGTATTGCGTAATTATGTTGTGTATACTTGGTGCACCTACCAATCGAATCTTGTAACTAGTTCGTTACGGAGTACGAAATACGGAATACGAAATGCGTTGCCTATTTGTGACCAGTGTTAAGGAAGATTAAAAACGCCGGCCCGTAGAAAGGAGAAAACGATGCACATTCCAACCGGAGAGATTGACCTGCTGGCGATGGGCGAGGCCCTCATCGATCTGATCTCCGTCGAGCAGGTCGAATCCCTGTACGGGGCACAACAATTCGAAAAGCATCAGGGCGGATCGCCGGCAAACATCGCCGTCAATCTGGCCAAGCTAGACCGCACCAGCGCCTTCATCGGGAAAACAGGCATCGGCGCCTTCGGCGCCTTCATCAAAAACGAGCTGAGCCGCGCGGGCGTCATCACCGACTATATGATCATGGATCATCGCGTGCACACCAGCGTCATCTTCGTCTCGCGGACGCAGGGCACGCCGGATTTCGAGGCGTTCCGCGATGGCGACTATCGCCTGGAGCCGAAGGAGTTGAACGAGGCGGCCATTCGCAACGCGAAGGTCGTCCACACCTCGATCTGGCCCGTCTCCCGCGAGCCGTCGCGCTCGGCAGTGGAGCGCGCCTTCCACATCGCTCACGAGGCGGGCAAGATCATCTCCTTCGATCCCAACTACAGCAGCCGTATCTGGCCCGATCACCGCGAGGCGATGGAGGTGATCCCCCGCATGCTGGAGCTTGCGACGATCACGAAGCCTTCGCTTGACGACGCCCATCGCTTTTTTGGCGATAAAGAGGCCAACCTGCCGCCCGACGCCTACCTCCCCCGCTATCACGAGATGGGCGCGGAGATCGTCGTGCTGACGATGGGCAAGGAGGGCATTCTGCTCTCCGAGGGGAGCGGCAGCGACATCCAGCACATCCCCGCCCAGCAGATCGACGTGGTCGATGCCACCGGGGCAGGCGATTCCTTCTGGGCCGGCTTCATCGCCGCCCTGTTGGATGAGCAGCCGTTGCAGCGCTGCGCCCTCTTCGCCCGCGAAATCGTCGGGATGAAGCTCACCCGCGTCGGCCCGCTGCCGGATAAAATCGACCGCCAGAAGATCTACGCCAAGATTGATCGCTAAGAAACACACGAGGCTCTTCAGGAATTCGCCGGATGCAATCATACCATCCCCACCCACAACCCATTAACGACGCGAAAAAGGTCTGTAATCCCCACAAACACGCAATTCTTGGCTACTTTTAGGGATGTTGAGGGGGTTGCCCGGCAAAATCCAAAAGACCCACACACGATTGATTTCACTTGAGAATCAGATTCCTATCCTGAAACTAAGCTGGCCTTGGCGGAGCAGTAAGTTCGCTGCTTCGAGGAGAGCGCTTCCTTGATTTTGTCCTTGAAGTCTGGTATACTGTAGTCGATTCACCGATAGGGTGAATCACTAAATCGAATTTCGCATTCTCCACAGGAGCAACCGTTGCGATTTGCCTTCGCCGATAGCAAACTCAAAAAACTCTACACCGAGGAAAAAGGCGCACATAAGTATCCAGCGGGCGTAGTCGATGCTTTCTTCGACGTCATAGCAATCATAGCCAATGCCCCTGACGAACGAGATCTCTACAAACTTAAGAGCCTTCACTATGAGAAGCTCAGGGGCAGACGAAGTCACCAACGATCTCTTCGGCTAAATCGCCAATTTCGCCTGATTATTGAGAGCGCAAAAGACAAACACGGCAGGTTCTTGTGGATCATCAGTATTGAGGACTATCACTGAAAAATCACTTATTTAGGGAGGAAAAGATGAGCGCTAATCTAAGACCGGCAAGGGTCCCACCACCGGGGCGCATCATCCGCCGAGAATTGGACGCGCGAGGGTGGAATCAAAAAGAGTTAGCCCATATTATGGATCGTCCGGAACAGACCATCAGCGAGATCGTTAATGGTAAGAAGCGTATTACCCCAAAGACGGCGTTGGAATTAGCGGCGGCCTTTGGCACCTCGGCAGATCTTTGGCTCAATCTGGAAGCCAGTTATCAATTATACCAAGCGCGCAAAGAACAAGACCATCCCGACATTGCTCGTAAGAGTCGTCTCTATTCACTGGTGCCGCTTACCGAAATACGCAGGCTGGGCTGGATCAAGGGCAGCGATACCTTAGACGAAATAGAAAGAGCCGTGTGCGATTTCCTGGACATCACAACGCCCAATGCAATCCCCCAATTAGCGGTTAGTTTTCGCCAATCCGACATCGGAGATCCTGAGATCGCTGGGGAGATCGCATGGATCAAGCGTGTAGAGCATCTCGCACAGAAGCAAACCGTGGGCGAGTTTGATCGCGAGCATCTAAAATCTGCTATACCAGATTTACTAGCTTATGCACATCACGCTGAGGACGTGAGCCGAGTTCCGACTTTTTTGCACCAACTGGGCGTTCATTTTGTCATTGTGCCCCATCTTTCCAACACGTACATTGACGGTGCTGCTTTCACGATGCATAGTCATCCTATCGTAGCTCTCACGTTACGTTATGACCGAATCGACAATTTCTGGTTTACGCTATTGCACGAACTAGCTCACATCATCGCGAATCACGAAGGCGGTTATCTGGATGATCTATCAAAGGAAGCGGACAGCCAGGTGGAAATAGAGGCTAATCAAATGGCGCGTGACTGGTTGATCCCCCCAGAGGCGTTCACTGCATTCAAAAGTAAAGTCGCCGTCCCCTATTTCTCCGAGAAAGAAATTCGATCCTTTGCAAAAAGCCAAGGTCGTCACCCTGGCATTGTATTAGGGCGACTCCACTATGATGAATTAGTTCCCTACAAGAATCTACGTAAACTACTAGTGCCGGTAAAAAAACATCTCGAAGCCTGGATTGATAAAGCCAACCCCGAATAGACGACCTCATTGGCTCACGCAACGTACCAGGCAGTAGCATATCAATCAAACCATTCCCTTAAACACCCGGAGGAGGAACCCATGGCTACAGAGTGGTACAAAGATGCTGTTTTCTACGAAGTTTTCGTGCGCGCGTACGCCGATGGCAACGGCGACGGAATTGGCGATCTGGAGGGCCTGACCTCCAAGTTGGATTATCTCAAAGAGTTGGGCGTGGACGCCATCTGGATGCTGCCGATCTTCCCCTCGCCGCTGCGCGATGACGGCTATGACGTCTCCGATTACTACGCCATCCATCCCGATTACGGCACGCGGGAGGACTTAAAGACCCTGATCGACGCGGCGCACGCGCGCGACCTGCGCGTCATCATCGAGTTGATCCCCAATCACACCTCCGATCAGAACGCCTGGTTCCAGGCCTCGCGCGATCCCGACCATCCCGATCACGCGACCTATCGCGATTGGTACGTTTGGAGCGAGACCGACGAGAAGTACGACGAGACCCGAATCATCTTCTTGGACTATGAGGCCTCGAATTGGACGTTGGATGAGAAGCGCGGCGAGTACTTCTGGCATCGCTTCTTCCATCACCAGCCCGACCTCAACTACGATAACGTCGCCGTTCAACGCGAGATGATGAAAATTCTGGAGTACTGGATCGACGCCGGCGCCGACGGCTTCCGCGTCGATGCGACGCCCTACCTCTACGAGCGCGAGGGCACGAGCTGCGAGAATCTGCCGGAGACGCACGCTTATCTCAAGCGCATGCGCTCCTTCGCGGATGGCTACCAGCCGAGCACGATGTTGCTCTCCGAGGCCAACCAATGGCCGGAGGATGTCCTGCCCTACTTCGGCGATGGCGACGAGTTCCACATGAACTTCCACTTCCCGCTGATGCCGCGCATCTTCATGGCGCTGGCGAAGGCGGATCGCTCGCCCATCGAGCACATCATGGCCCGCACGCCTGATCTGCCCGCGCCCTGTCAGTGGGCCACCTTCCTGCGCTGCCACGACGAGCTGACGCTGGAGATGGTCACGGCGGAGGAGCGCGAATTTATGTGGGATACCTACGCGCCGGAGCCGCGTATGCGCCTGAATTTGGGCATCCGCCGCCGCCTCGCGCCTCTGCTCGATAACGACATGGATCGCATCAAAGTCGCCAACTCCATCCTGCTAACCTTCATCGGCTCGCCCGTCATCTACTACGGCGACGAAATCGGCATGGGCGACGACATCTGGCTGGAGGATCGCGACGGCGTCCGCACGCCGATGCAGTGGTCGGATGCGGCAAACGCCGGATTCTCCACCGCGCCGCAGGACGAGTTGTGCGAAAAGGTCATCGACGACGAGACCTACGGCTACCAACAGCTCAACGTCCAGGCCCAATTAGATGATCCCGACTCCCTGCTCAACTGGATGAAGAAGGTCATCCGCGTGCGCAAAGAGCATCCCGCCTTTGGGCGCGGCGACCTCGATATCCTCGCCCCGGAGAACCCCGCCATCCTGGCCTACGTGCGATCCTATCTTCAAGAGGAGATGGTCGTCGTCAACAACCTCTCCGATGCGCCGCAGGCGTGCGAGATCGCGCTCCCCGACAATGCCAAGGACCAACTCGTCGATCTCTTCACCGGCGAGACCATCGAACTGGACAATACTAACACCTGCACCCTGCACTTGGATCGCTACGGCTATCGCTGGTTCAAACTGGCGTGACATTTGCGATTAAACATGATAACCTAGCTCCCTGGGAGATTCTCAGGGGGCTTTTTGTTCGCAGCAATTTTTAGCTCACGGATAAACACAGATCAACACGGATATCTTTTGATTTTTATATTGCCGGGAAAGCCCTTCTGGAAATGTAAGATTTAAAATTCCGCCTAAAACCCATCCAAGTGAACTTGAGCGATAAAATGCTCCCCAAACTGGAGAACTTTTTCTGTCAGAAGATCTAAAAAAACCGTGCGATCCGTGAAAATCCGTGAGCTATTTTCTAAAAGTGTCCGGTGACCAGCTTCATCTGCGGAATTACAAGGAGGAGGACAATTTGCCCACCTATCGACTGACCATCCCGGCCCGCGTGAACATCTTAGGCAACCCCTCGGATGCCAACGAGGGCGATTTCGCGACCCTCTCCGCCGCCGTCGACCGCTACGCCCACGCCTGGATCGGGCCATTGGAGGCGATGGATGCGATGGCGGAGACGCTGGACACCTCGGCCATCGAGCAGCCCCTCCGCACGTTGGATCTGCGCGCCGAAGACATCCCGCTGCCCTACACCGGCGAGCTCGACCTGATCAAGGGCGCCGTGAATCGCCTCTTCGCCTACAGCGAGGAATTCCGCGCCCAGATAGCCCGGCGCGGCGCGCGCATCGCCACCTGGACCGACGTGCCGCGCCAGAGCGGGCTGGGCGGCTCCTCGCTCTTCGTCCTGCTCACGTTAGGGGGATTGCGCGCCTTCTACGATCTGGATCGTCGCGCGCACAACGACTACGTCCTCGCCGAACTGACCCAGCGCGTCGAAGCGAAGGAGTTGGGCATCACCTGCGGCTACGCCGACCGCTACGTTCCGCTCTTCGGCGGCCTGGCCTACGTGGATTATCGCGGCAAGCTGCACCAGGACGAACTCGGCCAGGAACCCTACGCTGCGTACGAGCGCTTAGATCCCTGGGGAGATGGGCTGGCGCTCGTGGCGGCCACCACCGGCATCCAGCGCGATTCCGGCGATGTGCACGGGCGGATGCGTCCACGCTATCTGGAGGAACACACCGCCTGGGCGCGCTCCGGCGGCCCGATGCCCCCGATGGTGCAACTTATGCACGGCGCTTGGGCGACCGCGTGGCGCGGCAAGATCGCGCTGCTGCACGGCGATTGGGCGACCTTCGGCGCGCTGATGAACGAGAACCACCGCTGGGTCGATCAGATGATGACCTACTGCGGCTTCACGGAGGGCGCCGGATGGGCCAACAACCTCCTCATCGACACGGCGTTGGAGCACGGCGCGCTGGGCGCGAAGCTCACCGGCGCGGGCGGCGGCGGATCGGTCTTCGCGCTGGTGCGCCCCGGCGAGGAAGA
>JAAAOZ010000266.1 GCA_009908585.1 Chloroflexota bacterium | reverse complement strand
CGTTGGCGATGACCTCCGTGATCTGGCCGACCATCTCGCTCTTCTCCAGGCCCGGCCCGACCAGGCGCAGCGGGAAGTGCTTCTCTTCCAGCGGGTTGCCATCCACCAGATAGGCGACGATGATGCTCTTGTTGCCCACGATGGCGCCGATGTCCAACGTGACTTTGTAGCCATCCGCCGCGACGATGTCGACGTCGTAGCCGGCGTCGGCCATCTCGTCGGCGAAGGCGTCGCTCTCGTGTTTGTTGTCGTCATCCACGCGGCCCACCAGCAGCCACAGCGGGATGCCCTCCCAGATCTGGCCGTCTGGATCCTCCCAGGTGGCCTGGTGGCAGTTGGGCGACGCGCCCGACTCGAAGGTGCTGCGATCCATCTCCTCCGTGATCGTGCCCTCCAGATGAACCGTCCAATCCTCCGCCATCGACTTGATGGCGATCTTGTTAACGAACTTGACCGACCAGTGGCCATCCGTGACTTGCTGCTGATCGCTGTTGAGCAAGTAGGTGCGCAACTTGCCATCCTCACGTTCGGGCAGCGGCTCGCCGTTCATCTCGTAGACCAACACCGTGCGCAGGGGTTCATCCGTCGTCGTCTCCTCGCCCGTGCCGGGATCATAGACAATGTAGTCGCCGTTCATAACCTGGTTGTAGGAGTGCGTCATCGCGTAGCCATCCTCGGCGATCACGCGCACGGCTTGATCCTCCTGCAAGCCGCCCACCAGATCGGCCAGCGTTTGCATCGTGACGCCCGTGAACTTCTCCGGCGGTGTGATGCGTCCGGTGCTGCTCACCCGTCCGCCCCAACCTTCGTAGGCGGGGAGATCCTTCAACTCGCTCATCGTCAGCTCTTTGGTGGCGCCGTCGATGCCCTCGACGGTGAGCACCACCTCGTCGCTGGCGGATGCTTCCTCGGTCGCTTCTTCCGTCACCGGCGGCTCGGTCGGCTCCGGCGTGGCCTGCGAACATCCGCTCAGCACCAAACCCATCAACATCAAAATCAACATCCAGCGTTTCAACATCAAAATCCTCCTCAAAAGTGATTAGGGTGAATAAAAAACGGCATCCTCAGAGAGGATACCGTGTCTGGGACCTACGCAAATGACCCCGGATTAAATCAAGACGCGCGGGGATGCTTCTCCTTTCCAAACACGGGAGGCGGGGCTGTTTCCGGCTCAACCTATCGATCTCACACCGTGGACGTGGTTCTGGCTTGTCTTTAGGCGGGAGATTCGGAGAGTGCTTTTAAATGTCAAAACAACAAAACAGCAAATATCAAATCGGCAAAACAGAAAAGCAAATAAAGGGGGATGGTGAGGAACCCCTGCTTTACTCGTCAACGTTGCTTAGCAGCCAATGACTCAGAATTTCCTTTGCATGATCCGTCAAGGGCGAACTTCTTCTACTATCGTTATCGATTTGAACAACGACGGCCTCGGCGCTGGCGACGCATTTACCATCTTGGAATAGCCTTTGGTGAAATCTAATTGAGCTGGCGCCGATCTTCAATATCCCTGTCCCTATCGCAACCTGACCGGGCCAGGTGATTTCTCTGAGAAAATCTAATTTAAGAGCGGCGATAACAAAGCTCGAATTCTCAGCAAGAATAGGAAATTCAGGATTGTACATAGCTTCGACCCGGCCCGTTTCCAGAAAAGTCGAAAAGACCGAGTTGTTGACATGCCCCTGACGATCTGTGTCAGCATATCGGATCTTATCAAAAGTCTGTAAAGGGAAGTCGTCTAGTGTCAACTCTGTCATACATTCCTTATCTTGTAGTTGTCAGAATATCGCAGCAACGCGAGTCCGGTCATTGGATACTTGATCGTTTCACCCATCGATTCTATCACGAGGTAAGATTCCGGGCAAGCCGCCCAAAATGCCATTGAGGAGGTGCTAAGGAAGAAGCAGTTTTGGCCCTAGGCTTGTCCGTTTCTTTATCGAGTGAGGCCAAAACTGCCAAGATGGATTTCACTGTGTGAAATCCATCCATTGACGAGACGCTGAAAAGTAGTAAAGTTGTAGATAAGGCCGTTCCAAGAAAACAAACCTCCCAAATACGAGCAATCTTCTTAAGGAAAAAACATCTGGTTTGGAAGGTTTTAAATTTTGGAACTACCTAAGGATGCAATTTATAGGGGAAGGGAGGGAGGATGGAGAAAGCGATACGGATTTTGGTGTTGGTGGGATTGGTCGCCATCGTGGGGCTTGGCGTGTGGATGTTGATCCAGGTTGATCGGACGACCTCCAAAATTGACATTGTCAACCCGGAAAATCTGCGCCCTCAGGTCACGCCGACGATTTATCCCAGCTCGTTGACGGTGATCGAAGGCGTGCAGTCGCTCAGTCGGCTGGAGACGGCCTCGTATCACATCGAGAAGGTCATCACCGCCGAATCGGGGCAGGGGCCGCTGGGCTTCCTCTTCGGCGATAAATTGCTCTTGATCGCCTACGGGGAGGTCATCGCCGGCGTGGATCTCTCCGAAATCGGGCCGGCGGATATTATGACGGGCGAGGGTGGCGTGGTCTACCTGCGTCCCCCCTCGCCGGAGGTCTTTATCAACACACTGGATAACCAGCGTACCTACGTCTATGATCGCCGGACGGGCGCCGCCGGGATGAATCCGCAGCTGGAGACGGCGGCCCGGCAGGAGGCGGAGCGCTTGATCTTGCAGGCGGCGTTGGAGGATGGCCTGTTGGATACGGCGGAGCAGAACGCTCGGAATGTCCTCAAATCTTTCATCTTGGGCTTGGGATTCGAGCACGTCATCTTTGTGCAGGAGATGCCCACGCCGACCCCGACGCTCACGCCCACGCCCGGCGCGACGCTCACCCCCACGCCGACGTCTTAGTTCTAACCTTGCGAAGGTTGCACAAGTAACCTCAAACCGCGCGCTCAAGAACCAGCGAACAGGTTAATCTGTTGTCCAAGGCTCTTATTAACCTTCGCAAGGGTTCGTGATTTCAGAGGGCGCAGTATATCCGCTGAATTTGCTGATTAGAAACAGCGACCGATAGTGTAGAAAGGTTTTCGTATGCAAATCAAAGCACAACCGGAGGATTTTCATGTCGAGGAGTTGATCGAATTCCCCGGCGAACAGGGCGATCACGCCTATTATCGCGTGGAAAAGCGCGGGCTGCCCACGTTGGTCATCCGCGAGTTTATGGCCCGCCAGTTACACGTCCGCCCCAGCGCGATCGTCGTCCCCGCGCTGAAGGACGCCAAAGCTGTGGCTGCGCAATATTTCAGCGTGCAGGAGCGCGGGCCGAAGACGCTTGAAGGGCGCGGCTTCCAGGCCGAGCGTGTGGGGTGGGGGCCGCGCGAATTGCGCGCCTCCGACGTCCAGGCCAATCGTTTCACCGTCGTCGTGCGCGATATCGCCTCGGCAGAGGAGGCGGGGCGTCTGGGCGAGGCGATGGTATCCCTAGGCCGGCACGGGCTGCCGAATTACTACGATGATCAGCGCTTCGGATCCTACTCGGAGGCGGGCTTTTTGGGCAAGGCCGTCCTGCTCCGCGACGCCGAGGAGGTCGTGCGCCTTTATTTAGCCGAGCCGATGATCGGCGACCGCTCGGAGGTGCGCACGTTCAAGGCCTTGGCGGCGGAGCACTGGGGCGAGTGGGCCTATCTCTTAGATGAAGCGCCGCGTCCCTCCAACTTTCGGAGCGTGCTGACCTATCTCAACGATCACCCGCAGCGCTTTCGCAAAGCCGCCAACCTGATCCGCAACCGCCTGATGACCATCTATCTCTCGGCCTATCAATCGTGGGTGTGGAATCTGATCCTGGCGCGGTATATTGAGATGGGAATGGAGACGTCCCCCACGACGAACATCTCCATTATTCGGCATCCGTTCCCGCTGCCGGCCCCGCTGGATGATCCAGAGGCGCTGATGGCGTTCGAGATCACGTTGCCGCGCTTGACCGCGCGCTACAAGGGCCGGGTCGGCGCGGCGGCCAAGGCGGTGTTAGCGGCGGAGGGCCTGAAGGTCAACGACTTCAAAGCGCGCATTTTGGAGCGAGCCTATGTCCACAAGGGCGAGCGCGCGATCTGGTTCCGCCCGGAGGATGTGACGGCTGCGTCGCCCATTGAGGATGATCGCCAGGCCGGACGCTGGGCCATCAACGTGGCCTTCACGCTCACCTCCGGCTCCTACGCGACGTTGGTGATGAAGGCCGCGGCCGCCCGCTGCGGAGAGACGCTGTTAGTCAGTTAGTCGAGGTAGTCGTTTAGGCCGTTCCAAGAAAATAAGTCTCCCAAAAACGGGGAGTTTTCAGAGGGAAAAACATCAGTTTGGGAGGTTTTAATTTCTGGAA
Organism: Chloroflexota bacterium; assembly: GCA_009908585.1. Classification (GTDB taxonomy): domain Bacteria; phylum Chloroflexota; class Anaerolineae; order B4-G1; family SLSP01; genus JAAAOZ01. The sequence continues at coordinate 3,290 of JAAAOZ010000266.1, read as the reverse complement.
CTACCTTAGTCACATAGTCCGGTGGTCAAATAGTCGAGTCGTCAGGCAGGGTTTTTCCATTCTCGCTCCAAGGGGATCGCTAGATCCCCGTTCTAGTTGCAATAGATTGTAAAATGTTAAAAATATGCTCGACAGACGCGGATTTAGCAATCCGCTCAGAGCAAGTAAGGCGTAATTGCAGGAGGACCTCATGAATTCATCCTCGCCCTATGTTGTGCCGTTGGGCATCGCGGCGGCGTTGCCGGAAGGCGACGCTGCGAACAGCTACCTTGCCGTCGTCCGCGAGGGGCGCTATTGGCTGATCGATTGCGCGGATAGCCCGATCCCGCGCTTGCGGCGCGCTGGCCTCGATCCCCTGGCGGTGCAGGGCGTGATCATCACCCACTTTCACCCCGATCACGTCTATGGCTTGCCCGCCTTCCTGCTCGGCCTCTTTCTTATTCGCGCCTATCAGGATCAACTGCCGGCGCCGCCGCTGCCCATCTATGCGCGCCCGGAGGTGATGACCCAGGTGCGGGCGATGGTCGCGCTCTTCGAGTCGCAGGGCTGGTTAGATGAGATGCCGATCATCTATCACACGGTGCCGGCGGAAGTCGGTGCGACGGTCGCCACGGACGATGATTTTCGCATCACCGCCGCGCCGACGTGCCACTCGGCGCCGTCGCTGGCCGTGCGCTTCGAGCGGCGGGATACCGGCGCGGCCTTCGTCTATTCGGGCGACACCGCGCCCTGCCCGGCGATGACGACGCTGGCCCGCGACGCCGCCCTCCTCTTCCACGAGGCGACGGGCGAGAGCGTGACGCACACCACCGCGGCGGAGGCCGGCGCCTTAGCCGCCGAGGTCGGCGCCGAGCGCTTGGTCCTCATCCATTACCACAACAACGCCGAGACGATGCAACAGCTCGTGCCGGAGGCGCAGCGTGCGTTTGACGGTCCCGTGGCACGGGCAAAAGAGCTGCAATCCTATGCGTGGTGATTGAGGATGAGAGATATAGCATAGAGCCTTTGCTTGAGACGTGGTTTATTTAGCGCATCGCAGCCCACACGGTAGATAGGACGCTATCTACCGTGTTTGTGTTATAATTTGGTGTAATGAGCCAACGAAAAAGCCAACAACGAGTCGCACGGGCCGCCGTCTTGGTGATGGTCGCGTTCGCCGTCAGCCGTGTGCTGGGGCTGGTGCGCCAGGTCGTCTTCAGCCACTACTTCGGCACCGGCCCGGAGATGGACGCCTACGTGGCGGCCCAGCGCATCCCGGAGATGCTCTTCCTGGTGATCGCGGGCGGCGCGCTGGGCGCGGCCTTCATCCCCACCTTCACCGCGCGCCTCACCGAGGGCGACGCGCGCGCGGCGTGGCGCTTGGCCTCGTCGCTGATCAACCTCCTGCTCGTGGTGCTGGTACCGCTGAGCCTGCTCGTGATCCTGATCGCACCGTGGTTGGTGCAGACGCTGGTTGCGCCGGCGCTGCCGCCGCCCGTGCAGGTCCGCACCGTCCTGTTGATGCGGGTGATGCTCCTCTCGACGGTCATCTTCGGCGTGAGCGGCATCGTGATGGGCGCGCTGAACGCGCATCAGCACTTCCTGCTGCCCGCCCTGGCGCCCATCTTCTACAACATCGCCTTGATCGCCGGCGCGGTGATCGGCGGCACAACCGCCGCCGGGATGTTGGGGCCGGCGGTCGCGATGGTCGTTGGCGCGGTCATCCATCTCGGCGTCCAGGTGCCGGGCTTGATCCGCTACCGCGCGCGCTACACACCTGTGTTGGGCCTCGCCAACGCGGACGTGCGCACCGTGGGGCGCTTGATGGCCCCGCGTGTCTTGGGCGTCGCCGCCGTGCAGATCAACATGGTGGTGACCAACAGCCTGGCCTCCGGCCTGGGCATCGGCGCCATCGCGGCGTTGGATTACGCCTGGCGCGTGATGCTGCTGCCGCAGGGCATCTTCGCGCAGGCCGTGGGGACGGCGGCGTTCCCCACCTTTTCGGCGCAGGCCGCGCGCGGGGATCTGTCGTCGCTGCGCGAGACGTTGGCCTTCACCCTGCGGATGATGATCGCGGTGACGTTGCCGGCCACGGTGGGCTTGGTGATGCTGGGCCAACCCATCATCGCCGTGATCTTCGAGCGCGGGGCCTTCGACGCCGCCGCGACCCAGGAGGTCGCGCTGGCGCTGGCCTTCTTCTCGGTGGGCCTGGTCGGCCATTCGATGATCGAGGTGCTGGCGCGGGCCTTCTACGCGCTGCATGATACCTGGACGCCGGCCTTGGCCGCCGCCGGCGCGGTGATCCTCAATCTGGGATTGGGTCTGTGGCTGCCCAACCTCTTCGTTCATCAGATGGGGATCGCAGCGCACGCGGGGTTGGCGCTGGCAAATGCGTTGGCTGCACTGATAGAGATGGCGGCGTTATTGGTATTGATGGCCAATCGCTTGGGCGGCCTGGAGATGGCGCGGATCGGCGGGCTGGTGGCGCGGGCCAGCGTCGCCGCGCTGGGCATGGCGCCCGTGCTCGTGGGCTGGTTGCGCTTCGGTCCGCCGCTGACGATGGCCCGCGCCGTCGGCGGCGTCGCGTTGGGCGTGGCGAGTTTCACGGTGCTGGCGCTGGCGCTGCGCATCACGGAGTTCTGGGAGGCGGTGCAGATGATCGTGGGCCGACGCAGCACCGGGCGCTTCGCGCGCTCGCGAACACAGGTACAAGGGGAGGAGGGCGAATGCTGATCAGCTTGACGACAGATTTTGGCATCCAGGATGCTTACGTGGGCATTATGAAGGGCGTGATGGCGCGCATCGCGCCGAGCGCGCCGCTGGTGGACATCACCCACACCGTGCCGCCGCAGGATGTGCGCGCAGCGGCCTATCTGCTGTGGACGGCGCTGCCCTACTTCCCGGAGGAGAGCGTCCATCTCGTCGTGGTCGATCCCGGCGTGGGGACGCAGCGGCGCGCGATCGCGGCGCGGACGGCGTGGGGGACCTTGGTCGGGCCGGACAACGGCGTCTTCTCGTATCTTTGGGCGGCGACGGCGCCTCAGCAGGTCGTGGCGTTGCAGAACACGGCGTATCAGCGCCCCCAGGTCAGTCAAACCTTCCACGGGCGCGATATTTTCGCCCCGGCGGCGGCTCATCTCGCGCGCGGCGTGCCGTTGGCGGAGTTGGGGCCGGCGGTCTCCGATCTCGTGCGCCTTCCCGCGCCGCGTCTCACAGTCAGCGGCACGCGATTGGAGGGCGAGGTGCTTCACATCGATCACTTCGGGAATGTCATCACCAGCGTGGGGTGCTTGGTGTGGGATAGCGGCCTG
>JAAAOZ010000364.1 GCA_009908585.1 Chloroflexota bacterium | reverse complement strand
TAAGCACCTGACCAGCTTGGATATGTTGCGCGAGGGCATCGGGCTGCGCGCATACGGCAAACAAGATCCGCTGGTCTCGTACCAGAAAGAGGCCTTCGAGATGTATCAGGCGATGCTGGCCTCGGTGCAGGAGCAGATTGTACAATCCCTGCTGGCGATGCAGGAACACGTGGAGCGCCTCCAGCAAGCGCGCCAGCGCCGCCATCTCGTCGCCCGTCGCGATGCTCGGCCGCTGACCCAGAAGCAAAAGCTGGCCCAGCCGCAAAAGCCCCAAACCTTCGAGAGACAACCCAAAGATGAGCTACCAGGGCGCAACGATCCATGTTGGTGCGGCAGCGGCAAGAAATACAAGCATTGTCACTGGAAAGAAGATCGTATGACCGGGAGAACTCACGTGCCCAATCATATCAAATAAAAGGTACTCAAGGTACTCAATGATATGGTCAACATAAAGCTAGCCGATCAAAAATCTTATGCCGCTCTGGCGCCCCACCCCGCCTTGCCCTCTAATCCTGACTCCGTGCTCTGGGTCGCACCGGACGGGAAGCTGTGCCCTGTGCCAAAACTGCTCGAACTCCTTCCCCAAGAGTTCTTAGACTACCTCCCACCACCCAGCCGCGTGGAACTCCAACAGCTCTGGGATACTATCGGCACGCAGGAAAAAAGCACGATCAACACCCGGCTCATCTTCCCGCACCAAAATCACTACCCGGCGCACGTCTCCGTGCTGCGCGTCGATAGCATGCATCAGATCATGATCCACCCCCACAATCGCACCACCTCGCACGTCATCGCCCAACAGAATCGCTCCCTTACAGCGCTCAGCAAGGTGGCGGAGGCGGTGAGCACCCAACTCTCCGTCGATACGGTGCTCCAAGAGGCCTTGGATCAGACGTTGGCGACGTTGCACGTTGAAGCTGGCGCGATCACCCTGCTGAATGAAGCGCAGGAGAACTTAGTCTTTCGCGTCCAAAAAGGCTGGCAGGTCCACGACTTCGTCGAAAGTGAGATGCATCTGCAACCCGATGCCGGGCTATCCGGTCTGGCGATGCAGACCGGCCTGCCGGTCGTCACGGCGGATGTCACTAAGGATGATCGCATCATCATTCGCGCTTTCCAGGATGAGCCGGTCAAGGCGATGGTAATGGCGCCGCTCCGCGCTCGCAACTCGGTCCTCGGTCTGCTCAGCGTGATGAGCTATAAGCCCCGCCAATTTTTAGAGAGCGAAATCTCCCTGTTGGTGGCTATCGCCGACCAAGTGGGCGTCGCCGTCCACAACGCCCAGCTCTACGAGCAAGAGCAAGCTCGGCGGCGCGAAGCAGAAGCGCTTCTGAACAGCGAACGACGACGCGCTCATGAGCTAAATATCCTCCGTGATACAATTATGCGGATGACCAACACCACCGATCTCCTCACCTTGTTGGAGCACCTGGCGCATGCCGCGCTCGATCTCGCTCGCGCCACCGTCTGCGAGATCGATCTCTACGATGTGGAGCAGGATTATCTAACCTTCGGCCTGGCGCGGCACCGGGACGGCGACCGCCGTCCGCTCTGCGCCGCGCCCCATCGAACGGTAATCCTGCGCGCAGCGGTGGAGGACAAACATCCCGTCATCGCCTCCTTTGAACCAGACGACAAGCAGTTGTTAGATCCAAACATCACCTACGCGCTGGCCATCCCAATGAAACATCAATCCTGTAACGGCGTGCTCCTGTTGGGCTACGATCACACACCCGATTTGGAGAAACAAACTCGCAACTCGCTCTCGCTGCTGGCCGAACAAGCCTCCTTGGCCCTGGATCGGCTCCGACTGTACAAACAGGAGCGTCTCAAAGCTCACCACCTCGCGCTCGTCAACCACATCAGCCGGACGGCCGAGGAAGAGATCCACGATGAGATGCTCCTCAACGATGTCGTCCGTATGATCCAGCAGGGTTTTGGCTTCTACAACGTCTCGCTCTATCTCCACGATCCGTTGAAGCTCCAGGCCTCCAGCGGTGGACAGCCAGCTTTATCCGGCGCCGTCACCAGAGAAGGATTGGCCGTGCGGGCGCAGCAACAGCAGCGCCCCATACTCTCCAGTCGCGTCACCGAGGATGAGCGCTGCACGATACCGCCCTGGGTACGCGGTGACATTCGATCCGAGATGGCCATCCCCATCATCCACCGTCATCACGTCGTTGGTGTGCTGGACCTTTTCAGCGTCGAGGCCGGCACCTTCGACAGCATCACGGTGCAGACATTGAACACCTTGGCCTCCCATCTTGCCATCGTCATCGAAAATGGGCAGCTCTATGGGCAGATGAAACGCCGCATCGCGGAGTTGACGGCAATTCAAGACATCATCCTCCCGCTCCTGAGCGCACGGGACACCGAAACCGTCGCGCGGACTATTGTGCGGCCTTTCTTGGATGTGCTGGAAGCGGATATCGCAATTTTATATCCTGTCCAGCAGGAACAGATTCAAACGCATCGCAAGCCTACTTCCCTTGTGCGAGGAAGCGCTGACACTGCGCGAGACCCTCTGGGCCGGCCAGCTTCAGGGCGTCCCCGGCCAGCGCCGGACGCAATCGAAGCCGGTGGGGAATGTCCTGGTCTGCCCTCTAAGCGATTGGGGGACAGTGCAAGGTCTGCTGGCAATTCAATATGAGGAGCCGACCACTCTCACGGAAGCGGATCAGCAAACCTTCCACCTCCTCACCCAACTCGCTTCCGTGGCCTTGAGCAAGGCCAAGATCTACGAGGAGAGCCAGCAGCAAGTGCAGGAGCTGTCGCTGCTCTACAAGATCGCGCTCAAGACGCGCGCGCTGACCTCCCCGCACGAGATTGCGGAGGCGGCGACGGAAGCGCTTCGCAATATCCTGGGCTGGATCAAGGCTGAGGTCTATCGTTGGGATGCAACCTCTGAACGCCTTCTTTTAATGCAAAATCCACCGGAAGATCCGCCCCGTTCGCTTAAGCTGGGGGAAGGCCCGGAGGGATGGGCGGCCGAACATCGCCGTCTCTATCGGATCCCGGCGCAGGGCGCCTACGGCGACGTCCCTCATACCGAACTGGCCGTCCCGATGATGATTGGGGAGCGCTTGATCGGCGCGCTTCACATCCAAGGGACGTGCGACGAGAACTTCCTCACGACCGTAGCGCACCTTCTGGCCGTGACGTTGGATAATGTCGCTTTGTACGAGCAGGTTCGGCACAAATTACGCGAGACCGAAACGCTCTACCAGGTCACGCGCTCCCTCAATTACTCCCTCCGCCAGGACGATATGCTACAAGAGATGGTCGAGGTGGTACACAAATCGCTTCAGGCGCAGGGCACGTGCATCGCGCTGCGGGATGTGGAGCATCCACACTTGGTTGTGCGGGCCGCAGCAGGCCCATCAAGTTGCCACGCCTTAGGCACCCATATCAAACTTGGCGAAGGCCCCGTGGGCGCCGTAGCGGAGCAAGGCGAGGCCATCTACCTCCCCCACCTCTCTGATGACGATCGCGCGCCTGATATCTCGCAGACGGCTCACTCCCTGTTGGTTGTCCCGCTCCATTCATCCAAGGGAGAAATCATCGGCACGCTGATGGTGGAAAGTGATCGCCCGGCCGCCTTCACCGCCTCGGACAAGCACTTGATGACTGTCACAGCAGGACAAGCGGCCATCACGATAGAAAATGCGCGCCTCTACAACGACTTAGAATCGCGCAATCAGCGGCTCAACGAGGCCTACGCCCAACTCCAAGAGCTATCCGATCTCAAAGACCAGATCATCCAAAACGTCTCGCATGAGTTGCGCACGCCGCTCACCTTTATCAAAGGCTACGTCGAGCTGATGAACGAAGGCAACATGGGCCCAGTCAATGCCAAGCAGCGAGAAAGCTTAGGCATCGTGACGCGAAAATCGGAAGACATCATTCGCATTGTGAACGAAATCATTTCGTTACAGGCCATCGATCGCCGCACCCTTAACCAACGAGTCTTCGATTTGACACCTCTTGTGAACAGCGTCATCTCGGTAATAGAAAAAAAGCAAACACTTCATCCCACCCATACGTTCCATTTGCCCTCAGCAGATAAAGGCCTTAAAATATGGGCAGATCCCGAAAAGATTCAGCAACTCTGTTATAATATTTTGGATAACGCTCTTAAATTTAGCCCTGATGGGGGCGCCATCACCATCGATGTCATTCAAGAGGAGGGATTTGTACACATAACCTTCCAGGATGAAGGTATCGGCATTCCAGAAGATGAACTCGAAAAAATCTTTGGGACATTTTATCAAATTGACGGCTCCGCGACGCGACAATTTGGGGGGCTGGGATTAGGATTGGCCGTCGCGCAGCGCATCGTAAAAGTTCATAACGGTGAAATCTGGGCCGAGAGTAAAGTGGGAAAAGGAAGTACTTTCCATATTCTTCTTCCTCGCTACACACCATCCAATGAGGGGACATAACCATCATGACGAACGATTTAAAAGAGGTTGGGACAAAGTCGATAACACATCACCAAGAACACGCGCGGGGAGAGAGTTTAAGAGAGTGGGCATTAGATCTTCCTAAAATAGACTTACATCGCCATATTGAGGGATCACTACGCCTAAACACCTTAGCCGACATCGCAACAGAACATGGGATTGATCTCCCCAGCTATGATGTCGAACAACTTCGCCCTTACGTTCAAATGACAGATGACGCGCCGGATTTCCATAGATTTTTGGAGAAGTTTCAACTATTACGGCGCTTTTATACCTCGAAAGAGGCTGTGCAACGCATCGTCCGGGAGGCAGTCCTAGACGCCGCCTCGGATAACATCAAATATTTGGAGTTACGCTTCAATCCGGTGGCCCTCGCCAGGATCCAAAACTTCCCGCTACACGAGGTCGTCGAGTGGGTCGAAGCGGCAGTTGCCGAAGTCCAAGAGGTCGAAGGGGGAATCCGCACCTGCCTTATTCTCCAGATTGGACGCGAGGAGCCGATGCGCACCGCTAATGAGATCGTCGATATCGCCATTGATCGCTTTGGGCCGCTGGTGCGTGGGATAGATCTGGCCGGGGATGAAGTTAATTACCCGGCGCATCTCTTCACTGAGCAGTTCCGACGAGCACGCGAGGCTGGACTGAATATCACGGCGCACGCGGGCGAGGCCGTCGGCGCGCGCAGCGTTCACGAAGCGATCAAATGCTTGGGCGCGCAGCGCATCGGCCACGGCATCCGGGCCGTGGAGAACTCGGATGTTGTGCGGCTGGTCTACGAGAACGAGATCGCCTTAGAGGTCTGCCCTACCAGCAACATCCACACCGGCGTTGTCCGCGGCCTGAATCAACACCCCCTTATCGATCTCTTCAATTTGCGGTTGCGGGTGACGATCAACACCGACGATCCCAGCGTCAGCGCCACGACGCTATCCAACGAATATGTGACTGCTATCACGGCCATCGGCCTGCAACAGAAGTTCGCCTATCGCGCCCTGCGACACGCGGTGGACGCAGCCTTCATCCCGCCGGAGGAGCAGGAGTGGCTCCGCGATAGCTTCCACGAGTGGTTGGCGCCTTTCCCTGAAGGCGTCGAGATCTTCGACGCTGATTACTAGAGATCAATGGCTTGGATCTGACGATTCGAGCTGAGCAACGCCAGCAGCATCATAGGTCTTTTGGATTTCGCCGGACAACTCCCCCCCCAAAAAAATAGGCCAGAGCTTTTTCTTGAAAGAAAGCCCTGGCCTGCGTGTTTTTAGGGATCGCGATAGCTTACGCTAGCTTAAGAGATACGCCAATCCCGCCTTCGTGTACGGTTTCACGAACATATCCATCACCCCGTAGCGGATGATCTCCGTCGTGCGCTCCACACGCAGATCGGACGAGACCACGATGGTCTTCTTGCCCATCCCACTCTTGGAGATCTTCTTGATTACCGCCGTGCTGTCCGCCTCCTCGAGGATATCATCCACCAGGATGATGTCGAAGACGCCGAAATCGGCCTGACCGCCGGAGACGCGCGCCACGGTGTTGCCGGCCTTCATCAGCACATCCTCGACGAAGTCGCTCCAGGGATCCTCATCATCGACCAAGAGGATTGATTTGGCGGTGGGGAAGGTCGCCGGCTCATCCTTGCCCGTGAAGACAGGGACAAAAATATCAAAAACCGCGCCGCCCTCTGTCCGGTTATCCGCAATGATCTGCCCATCGATCTGCTTGAGGATTTGCAGACAGGCAGAAAGTCCCAATCCCGCGTGCTTGACGCCCTTGGTGGTGTAGAAGGCCGCCCAGATTTTGTCCATCCGCTCCTCTGGGATGCCAGGGCCATTATCCGCGATGCGGGTCCGCACGTAGAGCGTGCCCTGCCGCTCCACTGGCGCCAGTTCAACCTGGATCTGCGGATTCTCCCCCTCCGCCGTCGCCTCAATCGCGTTCTGCAATACGTAGCGGAAGGCGCGAATCAATTGGACGGGATCGGCAACGGCCAGGGGCAACTTGGATGGCGCGCCGAAGTTGATGTTCTCGTTGGGAATGTCCAACTCGACAGCGGCATCCTGAACGACATCCTCAACCATCGTCGGGGCGGGCTTGTGCTCCCGCGCCGGCCCGATCAGATGTTCTTTGACATCGACGATCAAGCGCGCGCTGTCATCAATCAGCGTCAGATCCTCGCGCATTGAATCGTGAATCTCTTCGGGGATGTCCGTAGCTTTCAGATCTTCCTTCATCCGCTGCACGCTGACGGTGATGGGCAGCGCTTTGTTGCCGATCCAGTGAATGGCCTCGGTGGTCGCCGCCGCGATGGCCTCATAGGTCTTGGTGCGGACCAACTCAGCGTGCGCCTCCTCCAACTCCTTCAGGAGCTGGGCGTTGCGCAGCGCCACGGCCAATTGATCGGCCATCGCCTGCAAGGAACTGATGTCCTCGCTGCTGAAGGCTGCCTCCTCGGTACTCTGCACGGTGACCGCGCCGATGACCTCCTCGCCCGCCACCAAGGGCAGCGCCATCTCGGAGCGCGTGAGGGGCAAATGCGGGTTCTTGAAATGCACGGCCTCCTCGCCGACGTCCAACGCGATGCGCGCCTTGTGCTCCGCAATCGAGGTGCCGATCATCGACAGGCCCCCCACCCGCAGCTTATGGTCGGCCTCCAACATCTCCTGGCCCGGTTCACCGTGGCCGGCGCGGAGCACGGCCCACTCGCCCTCATCATCCAACAGGAAAACGCCGGCGTAGTAGAAGCCATAGGCATCGCAGATAATATCGACCGTCCGATTCAACAACTCATCCAGATCCAAAATCGAGGTCACATCCCGCCCGACCTCGGCGGCGGCCTCCAACAGGCGCGCGCGGCGCCGCGCTTGCTCCACCACTGCGCTGTAACGGGTGTAGAGCCGCGCGTTCGAGATCGCGATAGCAAGCTGATCCGCCATCGCCTGCAACGCCGTGATGTCATCCTCAGAGAAGGCGGCTTCTTCGATGCTCTGGACAGTCAGCGCGCCGATGATCTCGTCGCTGACGACCAAAGGCAGCGCCATCTCGGAGCGCGTGAGGGGCAGATGCGGGTTCTTGAAGTGCACCGGCTCCTCACCGACGTCCAGGGCGATCAACGCTTTCTTGCGGCTGGTCGACGCACCGATCATCGACAGGCC
>JAAAOZ010000002.1 GCA_009908585.1 Chloroflexota bacterium | reverse complement strand
ACAGGTCAAGGCAGTCGGCGAGATACGTGTGGACGTGCATCTGAGCTACGGTTACAGTTCACGCAGCGAGCGCCGCCAAGACGCGGTCCTTGCCGGTCGACCTGCAAGAACTCAAGATACAAGGCGATCCTGATCGGCTGGCTTGTTGCCAGCGGTGAAGGCGTGATGGCCAATCGCGCTCCGAACGTAAAAGGCTGAGGCTTCGCGGCTTCGCACAACAGTGACTGGTCTTCTCTCTGAACAGGGGGGCCGCTGTCATGTAGGAGCGCGCGCATTCACCTCGTCGATCCATTCGTAAGATGATCCGTTCGTGGATAGTCGGAGCGGCGTGCGGCTTCTGCTGCTGACCAGGCACGGCTCAGACCTGAACCCAGTCGAGCTTGGTCTGGGCGAAGATCAGACAGGCCCCAGACGGTTGCGCCTGGACGAGCACGATAGCATGGCCGCTGCTACGCCAGCCGAGATGGCGTTGGTCTCGGGGAGGAGCGGGATCGGGTGGTTATTAGCGTGATGCGACCACCATGCATCCGAGTTGGTACTCCTATGTCATCGCTAGTCCGGCGCTGCCATCTTTTCTATTTGAGAATCATTAACTCATCGTCGTTCCGCGCAATGATAATGTGGCGTTCGCCATCCAGGGTCAGCTCCGAAGCATCTCTGACTTCTCCCTGCACAAACGTGCCGGTTTGATGGTAGGGCTGGAAGGAATAATTCAAATGTCCGTCATTGTACAGAAACACCCCGTAATTGCTGTCAAGTCGGCCCACTTCGGGTTTCAGCCGATGCATATTGCCCAAAAGCAATAGGTCGACTTCAGAATCGTTGTTAAAGTCTTCCGATATGATGCCGTATACCGGCGCAGTCTGGGCTTCCAGCGGCAGCTTTCTCAGCGCATAGTTGCCGCCATTGTTGATCAACAGGGACGAATGCAGGGTATGGGCTTTTTTCTTTTCAGCTCCTTCTCGCTCGCTGCCGGCGAAAAGCTCTTCGTAGGTAGTCTCTGCGTACGCATGGTGATCCGGGATCCGTGCCTCCAGCATCGGCAGTGCATCAATCAGATCCTCGTGAGTGGGAAACGGATACGGCTCGTCCTCCCCTGGCAAATAGGTTGTGATGATGAACTCCGCCTGACCGTTGCGATCGAAATCGTTTACGTGCATGGTGAGAGGGCGGTCCGGTGAGGCGCTGAATTTTGAATTCAACCCCCAGTTCCCTAGCACGAAATCGGTGTCGCCGTCTCCATCCAGATCCGACTTTTTCACTCGGGTCCACCACCCATGGCTTTGCTCGATAGAGCGATCGTACTGCAGGCTTCCATTCTGATTTTCAAAGAACATAATGGGCATCCACTCGCCGACGACGACGAGATCGGGATCTCCATCGTTGTTATAATCTGCCCAAACGGCGTCAGTGATCATGCCGGGGCGCTTGAGCTGGTCTGGCGTTACATCTGTCCAGCTTCCGCTTCCGTCGTTCTCGAGCAGATAGCTTCTCGGATCCACACCATAGTGGTTGGGAGTGACCCGGGCTCCAAGAAAAACGTCGTTGTCCCCATCGCCATCGAAGTCTTCAACGCAGATCACCGACCCGTTGACGTTGACCTCCGGCGCCATCTGCATGGCGGATGAAAAGATTCCGTTCCCTTTATTTTCGTATGCTCTAACTCGATAGTATGCGGAATCGAGCGGAAGCTGGTTGCCCCCCGGTGCAACCATTAAATCTGAGTCACCATCACGATCGATATCAAAAAGCGCGGCTGCGGCGCTTTCATAGCGGTCCTCCACGTCAAAATCCGGACTGCTCAGGCGACGAAGCGTCCCGCCCTCTGTTTGCACGAGCATTTTGCCTTCGTCGTCCATCGATCCCGTAATGTAAAAATCGTCAAGGTTGTCACCGTTGACGTCACCTACCGCAACGGCCGGTCCTTCTCTCGAGAGCATGTGAGGAAGCAGCGGCTCGTCTTCATAGTCGACATAATGGTTTTCCGTGTGTCTTAAGTCGCCTGCAGTGGCCTCCTCGGTAACCTCTTCAATCACGGGGTCTTTATTCTTCAGATCTTCAGCCGCGAGTGTTCGATCTGCCAAGGCATGCTTCAATACGATTTCTTGATCTGCCTTCACGTTCTTTATGGCCTGTACTCGCTCATCGGGCCAGGTGACGATCAACGAGTCGATGAGGGCTTGACCACCCAGTCCAAAATGTAACTCATGAGCCACCGCGCTTTGGTAACTCCGGGCGGGGATATTTTCCGCAACCTGCTTATTTCCAGAAGCGTGTATTTCTACGTGCGCCCCGATACCAAAAGGATTTTTTTCTCCGCCCTGAAATTTCACCTTCAGATAGTGGTTATCGAAGTACTTTTCTGATTTGTTTTCATAGACAGATGCCTTGTCTTCTATGTTGCTGATTACCAGATCAAGGTCGCCGTCATTATCCAAGTCACCATACGCCGCACCATTGCTGAACGTAGTCTCATAGAATCCCAACGAGTCAGATTTGTCTGAGAACGTGCTGTTCCCATTATTTACAAATGCATAATTCGCTATTTTCTTGGAAGGCATGCGTTTCAGAAAATCAAACACGTCGAACCTGCCTTGCTCCCTGACAATGCGCGCAATGACTTTTCTGTTTAATATTTTTTCGTCAAAGTCTTTGTCGGTGATATCTCTATAAACTCCATTGGTTACAAAGATATCCTTCCATCCGTCATTCTCGAAATCGAATATTACAGATGCCCAGCTCCAGTCTGTCGCAGCCGTACCGGAAAGGAACCCCGACTCGCTGAAAGTTCCGTTTCCATTATTCACCTGCAGGGTGTTGTGGGGATACTGGAAGTGGTAGTTATTGAAATACTCTTCGTCCTCAGAGAGATAGCTTGCAAAGATAGTCATTGTTTTGGTACGCCGAACGTCGGCAGGCAACATGTCTGTGACATATATGTCTTGCAACCCGTCATTATTTATGTCACCAATATCGTTTCCCATACTCGACTGCGATATATGTCCAGTTCTATGGCCTAGCTCCTCAGTGAACGTCCCGTCTCCCTGGTTAATATACAGGTAGTCCCGCTCCCAAAAGTCGTTACTGATATAGATGTCTGGTTTAACATCTCCGTTCACATCGCCGACGGCGATTCCCAAACCAAATCCTATAGCTCCCTGGTGAACGCCTGCTTCTTTGCTTACATCGACAAATTTGCCATTGGCGTTTTGGAATAGCTTATCTCCGCCTTCCTCGCTTACGCCGCTTCTCTTTACGTTGAAATACTTTTGTGCGTCGTTGCCCCCCTTGCCTGTGTAAGCGTTATTCAACAGGTAGCAATCCAAGTCGCCATCTCCGTCGTAGTCAAAAAAGGTAGCATGGACGGAGTACGCATTGTCGTCTAGATTGTACTTTTCGGCTTCTTCTTCGAACGTCAAGCTGCCCTGGTTAATAAATAGCTCGTTCCTCCGGTCAGTGCTTCCCGACAGATCGGGGCCCGAATTCAGCACGTAAATGTCCAGCAATCCGTCGGCGTTCACATCAACCATGGAGACACCAGTGCTCCAAGATCCGTCACCGCTCACGCCCGCCGATTCGGTGACATCTGTAAACTGAAACCCGCCCTCATTCAGGTACAGCTTGTTATCACCCTGATTTGATGTAAAGTATATATCCAATAAGCTATCGTTGTTTACGTCTCCAATAGCTACTCCGCCTCCATTGTATATATTTCGGTACGTAAAAAGATTAAAATCTTGGGTTTCATTAAACGTGTTCGTGAAATTGATCCCCGTTCTGGAAGCTGCCAGTCTTTCGAACAACGTGTCTTCCAGCGCGATCGGTTTCTGCTCCGAACAACCCACCAGAAATGCCACCCCACATATTACCCAATATACGTTGTTACTCATCTCTGATTTTCAATCACTCCGTTCAAATTGAATACAGCGGCGGACCAAAGGCGGGCCTTGCAGCCTCCGGCCCTCCGCCTCCGCCTCCGATGTCCGATCCCGTTCCAACAGTCAATCCCAGAAGGCAAACCGGCCATCGGTTTACCTTCCGGGTGGTCTACAGCAAATCTTCAGTCGCTACTACCAGCCGGGATTTTGCTCCAGTTTCGATTCTCCGTTTTGCTGGCTTAACTCGATCTCCTCGGAAGGAATCGGGAATAAATCATGGCGGGACTCAATCGCTGCAGCCCCCTGTAGAAATGTTCTTCTCGTCTCTTCCACCTCCACAAATTCGGTCAGGGTTTCCTGGTCGATGTCCCATCTTCGCAGGTCGAACAGGCGGTGCCCTTCCATGGCCAGCTCCAGCCGGCGTTCCAGCCGGACGGCTTCGCGCGCAGCATCCTGCGTTTGGAATGCAGGATGATCGGGCGGATAGGTACTGATCTGATAATTCGCCCACGTGATTCTAGGATCGTCGATATCCACTACAATGTCATCCAGTGGTCCCTGAGCAGCCTGGGCAGCCCGTTCGCGGATCTGATTGACGAGCAGCCGGGCAGCGTTCGGATCTCCCGCTTCTACTTCCGCCTCGGCCAGCAGCAACATAACATCGGCGAAGCGAAGCAAGTGCCGGTTCTTGCTATTCAGCTGAAACGATGACCATCCGACGCTGCTTTGGCAACTGCTGCACGCTTGTTCGTACACGGTCTTTTTGACGCTGTACGGTCCGGCGAACTCCCGAGACCTGATCCATCCGGGTGCATGTACGCCCCAGTCCAGAAATGGGACCCCGTCACGGCCCACGACCCAGTCGAGACGGGGGTCCACGGGCACATCTTGCCCCAGATTTCCGTCTGGCTCATTCCAGTTCGGATCGGACAGCGGAAGCGGCAGTCCATCCTCGTCTACCTGGTAGGCATTGACCAAGTTTTGGGACGGCTGGTGGAACCCACAGCAGCCGAACGGACTGCCGGCATGGGGGAAGTTCAACCGGTCCGGCCAGTTCCCATTGTCACCATTAGGATCTCCGTCGTTCACCGTGGCCTCAAAAGCCAGCATTTCTTCCGATCCATTCTCGCTGAGGCCAGAAAACACCTCCCAATAGTTTGGTTCTAACTCGTACGGGCTGTTTTGCACCACGTCCCGCAAAACCGGCAGGGCTTCTGAAAACTGTCTGTCATGCATTAGCACCCGGCCCTTAAGGGCTTTTGCTTGCCACTCATCTATGCGACCGGGGTCATTCTGCGTGGGGGGCAGCAACTCGATGGCCGCATCCAAATCTTCCAGAATCCGCGGGATTACCGGTTCGGTATTCGGTTTTCTAAAGTCCTCATCTTCTTCGGTGAAATAGGGGATATTGCGCCACATTTTCCAGGCCTCGAAATGGTAATGAGCCCTCAGGGCACGGGCTTCACCAGTAATGCGATCCTGATCGGCCTGGGGGATATCCTCCACGTTAGCGAGCAGTTTGAGGGTTGCGTTGGCCCGGGTTGCACCATCGTAAAGGGCCGTCCATCTGTCCTGCAGGTACTGATCAGATGGCCCCGAATTCCAGATAAACATCTCAAGGTCCTGGATGGCCTGCTGGTCACCCGATTCAGAGCCTTTGAAGGCGTCATCAGACACAGCGCTGCCAAATATCCAGTTGCTGCCGGCCACTCCCCACAGACCGCCCCCATTGTCCGTGAATCCATCCAGCATGGCATAGGCGGACACCAAGTTTCCCCTGACGCCATTTTGGTTCTGCAGCACCGATTCGCTGAGCGTGCCCTGCGGCGGAGTTTGGAGAAATCCATCACAGGCAGCAAAGGTTAGCAAACCACCGACCAAAACTACTGCGGCAATCTGCTTTACGTTTTTGGTTAGGATCTTCATGATTCCGGCATTTTCTGTAATTCCAAGTGCTTTGCTGAGTTGTCGTTTGGCTAGAAAGTAATGTCGATGCCCATATTGAATATCCTATTATTGGGATACGTACCCCGGTCTATGCCGCGGCCCTGGTCGCTGACGTTTACACCATCGTTGCTGGCCTGATTGGCAGGAAGCGCCGGATCCGGATTGCTGTAACCCGTGAGCGTAAATAGGTTCTGCGCCTGAAGATAGATACGTGCTCTTTGAAAGCCAGCCCAGTTGAAAACATTGGCATCTGAGGGCAAATTATAGCCGATTTCTAAGTTCTGTACGCGCAGATAGGATGCATCTTCCACGTAGAAATCACTGTAAATATTGCTAAACTGATCGTTGTCGTCTATGGCCGGAAATTGGGCATCTGGATTCTGCACTCTTCCATTGTTGGATCTATCGGCAATTTCACCCCCGATAAGTTCGCTTCCGTTCTCATCTACCACCACAGCAGATTCGTCAAGCACCTCCTTCCTGACGTTAGTATCAAAGAGGTTGAAAACAGTAAACTCTTTGGTGAGGTCGAAGATGTCATTGCCGATAGAAGTAAACAAGAACGTGCTGAAGTCGAAGTTGCGCCAACGGAACCCGATGTTCAGGCCACCGGTGAAGTCGGGATGATAGCTTCCAATAGTCGTCCTGTCCTCAGCATTAATCACTCCATCACCATTGAGGTCTTCAAAGCGGAACCGTCCAGGTGCCGCGCCCCCCTGCTCAGCATGGGCGTCGACCTCTTCCCAGCTTTGGAAGATGCCGTCTACTTTACGTCCGTAGAATGCCCCGATAGGTTTACCCACCCTATTAATATTGAGAATCCCTTGGCGCCCTCCTACAGGCCCGAAAAAGGAGTCATTTCCGCCGGTAACTCGTTTGATTTCGTTCGTGTAGTGACTGCCGTTGAGGTTGATATTCCAGCTGATCTCATCGCCGATGGAGCCGTTGTACCCGAAGGAAAAGTCAATGCCCTTATTCTGCATGCGGCCTACATTTCTGAATGGCGGAGAAACACTGCCTCGGGTGCCCGGCACACGGGGATTGAACAGCAAGTCTTTAGTATTGCGCAACCAAAGATCCAGTACGAAATCAAACCGCCCGCCTAAAAATACTGCATCCACCCCAGCATTGTATGATACGTTTTCTTCCCAACGAAGATTGGGATTCCCAGCGGCCGTGGTCCGGAAGCCGCCTTCTGGCGTACCATCACCATCTACATCGGCAAACACCTGTCCGACACCACCGCCGAATTGATCCACCGTGCGGCCGACGGGAATCTCCTGATTGCCGTTCACCCCGAAACCAAAGCGGATCTTCAAGTCATCAAGCAGTTCCACATTCTCCATGAAAGACTCTTCGCTTAACCGCCAGCCCGCGCTGACAGCCGGAAACGTTCCCCACTTCTGGTCACCCAGTCGAGAAGAACCATCCCGACGGGCGGTAACACTTATTAGGTACCTGCCGTCGTATTCGTAATCGAGTTTGCCGAAAAAGGACAGCAGGGTACCGAAATTGCCAGAGGTGGTAATATTCTTGGTGGCTGGATCGGCCACGGCATCGTTAATATATCGAACATCGGTGCTTGTTGATATGAAACCGGTTTGGAACCCGTTGACCCCACGAAAATTTTCCCGCACGGCCTCTGTTCCACCCAACACTGTTACGTTGTGATTCTCCATCAGGCGAGTCTGGAATGTAAGGGTGTTACTGAAATTCCAGTTCACAAACCTTTGAAAGTTATCCGAGAAGCTGTTGACCAGGGTCGGTTCAGAAGCTGCGGGCGTCGGGAATGAAAAACCCTCGCTGCGATTTTCG
>JAAAOZ010000174.1 GCA_009908585.1 Chloroflexota bacterium | reverse complement strand
AAAAAGGAGAGTGGGCCGATTTCTAAGGGGACCAACGTCGGCGGCAGATGGCGCCTGAGCACCTCGTCGGGCAGGGTGAGGCGAAATGGGAAAACAGGATACGCCCCGGTCAGGACAACGACTTGATTGATTAGCTCGTACAGCGGCACGATGATGGTGAACTCATCCACGGGCAACTGCGATAACAGTGAAGTCAAACTGGACATCCAATGGGAAACTGCCTGGCACGCCTGCATGCGCTCGGATCGATGTTGAAAGCCCCAAAAGCGCTCGCTTTCGGTCAGGAGGGTATGGGTGTGCGCGAAGGTCTGGCGCACCTTCTCCTCGGAGCGGAGGGCGTAGTGAATGACGCCCTCAAAGTAGACGATCATCGCCTCGTTGTAGCGCGCGACCTGCGTTACCGAGAGTTCGATTGAATTCAAGGCCCAGCAGATCTGTTCGAGGGCCTCTTCCGGGCGCTGAAGACGCCATAACACATCGGCCTGCAACGCCCGCGCCAATGCGGCTATCTCGCGCCGGTGAGCCATCCACGCGGTGGAGAAGACCCGCTCGGCGATGGTGAGCGCCTTCTCCAATTGCCCCGCCGCCACCGCGCGCTGCACATCTGTTGCCAGTGGATCGCGAAAATCCGCCGGGATGCCCTCAAGCGCCAACAGCGTCGATAACGTCAGCGCTTCAGGGAGACAAATAAAGCGCATAAGCCGTTCCAAGAAAACAAACCTCCCAAACACCACCGATTCTCTGATGAAAAGGTTCAGGTTTGGGAGGTTTTAAATTTTCGAACTTCATAGCTCCTCAGGAGGACGAAGGAAGCGCACGTTGATCTTCAGACTCTTGTTCCTCAGAAGAAATATGAGAAAGAACACTTACTCGCTCCTTCCCATATAAGTCGGCAATGATCTTTTTAAGGAAATTCGCCTGTTCAAACATCACACGGCGCACCGCTGGATCCTGATCCGCCATGGATTGCAGCACATTCAAGAATCGCAACAGGATCAATTGCGAGGCCTCCTCATCGCCCTCTTTATGTAGCTTTTGGATAACAGGCATCATCCCGGTGACCAATTCCACCTGCATCTGAACCCGTGCCTGATCGACCAGATGTTTCTGAACAACCTCACCTTCAGTAAGTTGCTGGGCCGCAAAATTCTGCCACTCGCTTTGCCAAGCTTCCAGCCACTGACGGGAGACAGCCTCCTCATCGGGCTGGATGGGCCCAAGTTGCACCTGCTCCACGATGATGCCCATTCCTTCACCGCTCTTGCGCACAGCCTCGAAGATTTCCGCCTCTAGTTGGGCAACAGGCGGCATAGCATCTTCAGACGAGGCTAAAAACTCATCCAAATTATACGTTTCCAAGCGATTGCGGATGGCGCCATCTAAGGAACCGCCGGCGATGCGACCCGTCCAATCTTGAATCACGTCCCCGCCTTTATGGCGCTTGATCGTCGCTGCCGTGACAATGGCCTGCTCATCGAAGGGATAAGGAACATCCGAGGTGGGTTCCTGCCCACCGTCATCGATGCGGAAGCGAATGCTGGCTTCACAGGAGATGGGGATACCATCCCGCGTCATCATCCCCACATTGACGGTCCGGCGCTGCGGACGCAGGTCGATCACATCCCACACCTTCTCAAAGGGATCTAAGACATGGAAGCCCGGCCCTATGACGCGGTATAACTTTCCCAGGCGAGAGGTCACGACTGCGGAATCATGGCCCACGCTAAGAAAGCCGGGGCCACCGACTTTGCGCATCGTCGCCGGGCCATCTGGCGTAGCACGTCCCTTTTCCACCCGCCAGATGGGATGAAAGGGTTTACGCCAAGGGAGGCCGAAGAGCACTAAGCGAACAAATTCCTCCGCGTCCTTCTCCGAAAGATCATAGAGTTGGCGCAGAATTTGGATAAACAAGGTTCGCACATGCCAAACACCAAACGCCAAACTGGCCATAAAGCCCGCTATCGCTAACGGGAATTGCATCCGTCGCTCCAGAAGCATCTCCCGCAATAAGTGAGGCGCTACGACCAAAATCAGCGCCCCCATCACAATAGGAACGATGAGAATGATCAATCCAAAGAGAGAGAATGTCATGCGGCCTTTCTGCTCTGTCATACGAATGCCTCCTTCACTCCTACCCTCAACCTCGCTGCCATTTTACAATCTGCCTATGCGCTTGTTCTATCGTCATGGTCACCGATTCTGGAAGCAACGCTTTGACATCCGGCGACCGCGCAACATGATCCAATGTCTCAAGTAGCCGCACCGTCACCAAGGTACGGGCTTCTTTCGGGTTAAGGTCATTGAATTTCTTAGACTCTTCAAACAGGCCCTGCGTCAATTCCATCAGCATTTGCCCTCGCACCCGTCCGAATTGTTTCTGGCGTTGGGCCATGATTTTACCATTCTTTTTCATCATATCGCTGATCCATCGAGCCTTCCAGGCCTCGATGCGCTGCTTAACAACGTCCTCATCCACCGGGATGATTTTGTTGCCCACGCCACCGCCATCGATGTGGATGCCTTTCGGCTCGATCTCCTCTTTCACACGCCGCTTGACCTCCCCGCCAATCGCGCCACGGGGCAATTGCTCTCCCATTGCGTATAGATCGTCCAAGTTGTAGCGCGCCACCTCCTGTTTGACGTAATGCTTCGCGACGGTCAAGGGAAGATCTTCCCAGGGCAATGGTTGATGAGCATCCAGCGGCGTCTTACCCGCCGGATTGACCTCGGCGGCAAAGACGGCCTTGTACGCTTCGCTACTACGATAGGGCCATTTATGCCCCAACGCAGGAACTCTCTCACCGGGATTAATGCGGAAAATCGAGGAGATGGGTAAATTGACTTTGATGCCATCGCGCGTCAGCGCTTCGACACGCTCCGCTCGCAGCTGTTGCAGCAGGTCAACGACCGAATGGACCTGAGCGTTCGCATCCGTCACGACGGTTCCTGGCCCAAAGACGCCGCGGAACTTGGCGGAATCCTTGATCGCGGCGGCGTTGTGAGCCTCCGTGATGACCAAGCCCGGCCCGCTGCCATGAAATGGATTCCCTTTGATCCGGGTCTTGGGGTCGCCCTTGACGATGACAATCGAAGGCTTGGGATAGGTCGTGAAAAATCCGGTGAAATATGCCAAGGCTTTCTTGCGATAGCCTTCCATATCCGGCGGGAAAGGGAACAATTCCGGCGCCCAGAAGAAGATCGCCAAGATTGTTAAAACAGGCGGGGTGAGTAAGCTAATGATAAAGAGTAAGATCAACAACCAAGAGGCTTCGGAGAGAAAGAGTAAGGGGGCAAATAACAAAGAGAAAAGTCCAAAAGCGCCGACTAAACTCCACACTACCCAGGCCGGGGTCACGCCCGTCCACCAGGCGAAGATCAGAAAAATGATCAAAGGGAGACACGTAGAGACAACCAAGATGCCTACCCATCCTAAGATCGAAGGGCGAAGGATGCCGCCCCACAGAATCCCCATCAATGGCAGGAGTAACGGGCCCCCCAGGTGCCACAGTAACCAGAGAGCGCGCGTCTCAGGTTGTACGTACTCTTGGCTCACCTCCAGAGGATGTTTTTGTAGATACTCTTGTAGATAAAAGAATAGCCCCATGTAAATTAGCAAGATGATAAAATATAGCATAGCATCCTCCTTACACAGATTTAGTATGATCAAATCAAATCATCAAGGGCGATGGAGTGCAACACCGACTTACCTTTAACTTAGGCCGTTCCAAGAAAATAAACCTCCCAAAAACGAGTGGTTTTCTGAGGGAAAAGTATCAGGTTTGGGAGATTTTTAATCCTGGAACTACCTTAGCACAACACTTTTACTTAACTTTAGCACGAAACCACAAAAAAGGGAAATCCCGGCTACGCCAGGTCCAAATCCATAAAATCAAAGGACGTGGAGAAGCTCAACGTTATAGCTTCTCCACGTCCCATTTCTCCCCGGAAACGGATCAGTATTGTTTGAGAATCAACGGGAGATAGATACCCGTGCCGCCGGGAAGTGCGTCGCGATCCACGGCCCGATTGTTCTCCGCGTTCCAGTCCTTGACAATCAACTCCGTGGTATAGCCAATGTCCACCCGATTGACGATTTCCCGATGCATCGAGGGAATCGAATCCGCCAACTGGACGGCGAAGGTCACCCACCCGGAAGCGCCCACGCCCAGTGTGCCGTCATTATCGGAAAGCTGGAAGACGTATTGGCCATCGGCCACCCGGAGCCAGCGACCGCTCATCCCGATGAGAGTCTGCTCGGAACCGCCATCGAAATTCACATAATCGCTAGGGGCGAAGGTCTCCGTCAAGACGACGTTGGAGACCGACAACTCAGATCCGGTGTGATTGGTGTAGGCGATGGTGTAAACCAAGCGCTGCCCCGGCTCGACCTCGGTGACGCCGTCGTCCTTGCTCACCTGCACATCAATGCGAGGGGCCGACGACTGACTGACATCCACGCAGGCCATCTCCTGGCCTTGTGCGTCCGAGGGCAATTGTACGGTGTTGCAATACTCGCCGGCCGCCAACGAGGAATCGGTGGTCACGCGGAAGATGATGGCATAGTCGCCGTCAACGGGGAGATTGATCCCATCCCAGATCACAAGCTGATGACCGCCGGATTGCGTTACCTCCGCCGGCGCAATGTTGGCGCTCGCAAAGGTGAAGCCGGCCGGCAACGTGTCGGTGATGCGCACGCTGTTGATCGAGGTCTCGCCATCGTTGAAGAGTCTGAGAGTATAGGTCACGGTCTCGCCGGCCTCAACATTCGTGGGTTTCACGTTCTTGCTCATTGAAAGGCCGCCGCGCCGGACGCCGTCCACGTCGCTGTCGGCGTTGTTATCGCGCTCGATCTCCAAGCTATCCGCGCCATCGGCCAATCTATAGCCGATTTCAATGTGGTTCTCCAATACCTCGATGTCGTTGGGGATGGTATCCGCCAGCGTCACTTGGAAGGATATATCACCTGACTGGCCCGGTTGTAGCTCCGACGCAGGCTTCAATTCCAGCTTATAGACGCCCTCGCTGCCACTCCAATGACTGCTGACGCTCTGGATCACGTCCGGCTGCATAAAGGTATCGGTGAGGATGATCGTCTCGATGGGGGCGTCTGATGTCTCGGCATTGGTGTAGTGAATCGTGTAGTTCAAGGTGGCGCCACCTGTGACCCACTCGAGGCCATCGTCCTTACGCACCTGCACATCCATCATCGGCAGCGCAGAGACGTAGACGCGCCCACCCAACGGCGTGGCGGGCGATTGCGGCTCGCCATCCTGTTCGATTTGGACGGTGTTGGTGTAGTAGCCGGTCTGAGCGTAGCGATCGATGGTGGCGTTGAAGCCCCATTCACGGGATTCCTCCGGCGCCATCGTAAATTCATTCGACGTAACCTGTTGCTGCCCTCCCGATGTGATGCCCGTCGGCAACGTGTCAATGATACGCACGTTATGACTTTGATCGTTGCTGGTATTGTAGAGCGTGACAGTATAGACCAAGTCATCGCCGGCCTGGGGCCATTGAGGAGAGGCGTCCTTCGTCACAAGCACTTTATCGCCTTCTCCAAGGATGATCGTCTCATCCACCGCCGAGTTATTCCCAACGTTGGTCTCTCTCACGCGCTCGGTGGTCGTGTAATCGATCTCCACACGATTGAGTACGGTGGATTCCTCAGGGAGATTATCCGCAAGCCGAACCACGAAGGTCAGCTCACCACTCGGCATCGCTGCTGGATCTTCAATGACATAGCGATACGTTCGGTCTCCGGTCTGTGTCCAGTCCGAACTCAATACCTCCGCGACTTCCGGCGGCACTGTCTCCACCAAGGTCAAGGAGGAGAAGACCGGTTCATCAGATTCGGCCCTATATTGGATGGTATAGGTGAGGATTTGACCCGCCCCAACCCAGGTCATGTCATCGCTCTTGGTCACCTGCACGTCCACGTCTGGCGGCGGCAAGACCTCTAAGCACGCCAGGCCTTCGACCGGCGGTTGCACGATCGCCCCGCTGCCATCCCCTGGATCGCGCAGCACTTGGACGGCATTACACAGCGTGCCCGATTCGGCCCAGGGATCAACCTGCGCACGGAAGCGAAGTTGGTCTGAATAATACTCAAATATCTTATAAGACGACCACACCACCTTTTCATGTCCTGCCTCCGTCATCGTTATCGGACTACGGCCATACAAATCCTCAACGAAGGTGACGGAAATTGGCAACGTGTCGGTGATCCAGAGAAAGTACCCCTGGGCGTCATTGTTAATCAGAGTGACGGTATAGGTGACGAAATCGCCAGGCCGCGCAGCTACCGGCTCAACTTCCTTGCCGATCTGGATGCCGACCACGCCGCTGAGCACATCCGTATCAGGATCGTCGAAGTTGTCGTTGTTCGAGAGATCGACGTCGATGGCCTCCTCATCCGTGGTGTAGCCAACCTGAACGCGATTGAAAATCCCTTCCACCGCCGGGATGGTTGGAGCCACCCGCACCGGGAACGCGACCGTTCCTCCCTCACCGGGTTGCAACACGCCCGTGATGACCTTGCGATATTTACCTTGCTCCAGCCGCTCCCAAGTCAGATCGGGCGGGTCCAACTCATCCGGCCCGAGGACATAATTGCGCGGCTCGAAGGTGTCGGTGATGATGATGCTTTCCACCTTGTAACCGGGCTTGTATTCTAATTGCTCCGGCTCAGCGTTGGTATAGGAAATGGTGTAGGTCAGCCACTGGCCGGGCACCACCGTGGTGATGCCATCCGTCTTGCCAATTTGCACGTCTAACTTACGCAGCCCTTCGACCTGGACTTCGGCCAAGTTGTCATGTTCGGGGAGCGCTTGTCCGGCCATAGCCCCTACATAAACGCGATTGAACGCCGGGCCGGTAGGTGCGATCTTCAAGACGCGCGCCTGGAATTTCAGCGTCTTCGTCACGCCCGGCTCCAGCTGTATCGCCGACCAGACCACCTCTTCCTGCTCAAACGGCGGCGATCCATAGGTGCGCGTCGAGACATTGGTGGGATCTATGGCGTTAGCGAAGACAAAGTCCGGCGGCAGCCGATCCACGATCTGCACGGTATAGGGATTTTGGATGTTGTCGGAGAGTCCTAAGCCAACGGTGTAGGTCACCAAGCGTCCGGCCTTGACGTTAGTCGGATCGGCCTGCTTGGTCACGGAGATAGGATCACGCCCCAACAACAGATCAAAGTCCACACTGACGTTATTTTTAGGCGTCGCATCTGCCGTATTGGCATCCACCACGTAGCCAATCTCAACCTGAGAGCGAATGCCAAGCTCCTCGTCGGGAACGTCATTAGCAACACTGAGGGTAAACGACGTCACACCCGTTTCGCCTGCCGTCATAGGTGATTCAATCGTGCGGACATATTGCCCGCTGCCCACCTCATCCCAACCTTCAGAGATTAAATTAACCGATCCAGCCGGCTCGAGCGTTGTAGTCAAGATGACGGCCTGGAACGTGCTGGTATAGGTCTCATCCGAAGGAGCCGGGGAGCTGTTAGTATAGTAGATCGTATAATCCAGTATTTCGCCTTCATTGACCCAGAAAGAGTCATCGCTATGGCTGACTTCAGCATCCAAGCGGGGCAACTCGGTCACCCAAACTCGCGCCAAGCCATCGCGCACGGGCAGCCGCACATCCCCCATCTGCACTTG
>JAAAOZ010000252.1 GCA_009908585.1 Chloroflexota bacterium | reverse complement strand
ATGCGGGCGTGGGTGCTCTCCCCGATGGTGGAACGGCGGGCGCGAGAGTGGCGCGGAAGTTGGGCCTCGAGGTCTACAGCTACGCCGAAGATGTTGACCCGGCGTTGTTTTCATGAGTGAAAGGAAACGCGGCGAGCGTGATTTGAGTGGGTGGGTTGAAGGAGGGTTGAGATGGTAGGCGTATTACATAAGTTCGAGGTGCTCAAAGATACGTATGATACGGATGAGCTAGACTTGATCTTGGGAAAGTTGTTGGATGTGACCTTGCATCAATATCGCGCGCGGTTAGAACGCTACGACCGGGACTTGCACAATTTTGAAGTACGCTATGATCTAGATTCTAAGACATTCTCCCAAGAATTTGAGTCGGGGAAGTTAGGTGACGCGATGGACTTTTTTGAGTGGCGTGGGTTGTATGAGCTACGACAAGATCTCGTTAAGAAAATAGCACGATTGGAATCCGTGGCGTGAAAGATGTAGCTGAGTATCTACGCCATATTAAGGCGTTGATTTTATTCATGCCCCAGGTCGTGGGGTGGGAAGTTGTTCGCGAGGAAGCACAAGGAGATGCTGGTTTATTCCGCTACCGGCTTAATTTGTGTGATGGTAGTTTGCTGGAGATGTTTGAGTTGTTTTACATCCTGCGGGAGCAGGTTGAGGTGAGGAAGTATAGCTTTCATTGGCAGGACGGCGCCGGGAATTTACTGAAGCGCTGGGATAATGCGGCTCATCATTCAGAAGTAGCTACTCATCCTCATCACGTTCACGACGGTACTGAGTCCAATGTGTTAGCGCATCAGCCCGTTGACGCTGAAACTATACTGGTGATTGTGAGTGATGCGGTGGGGGAATCCTGAGATGGAAAATCATCAGGGCCGTTCCAAGAAAATAAGTCTCCCAAAAATGGGGAGTTTTCCGCCTGTGGCCCTCCTTGGCCCTAAGGCCCAATGGCCGAGAGAAGGCTCCATGGCCATGGGAGGGAACAGCATCAGGTTTGGGAGGTTTTAATTTCTGCAACTACCTAGGTGAGGCAGTTGATCCGGCAGGAGCTGCCGGCGATTTTGCAACAAGACTCTGAAAAGCGCCACAGCCGCAAGGCGCACCGGGCGTTGGTGATCTCGCCGATGGTGGGGCGGCGGGCGCGAGAGGTGGCGCGGAAGTTGGGCCTCGAGGTCTACAGCTACGCCGAAGATGTTGACCCGGTGTTGTTTTCCTGAGCGAGTGAGGGTATATGTCATTCGCGTTTGCTTTTTGCCACCTTGCACTTTACTTGGGATGTACTTAGGTTATACTTAGTAGGTACTTAGTATGCGCTAGGTTAAGTAGGTGACGTGGATGTTTCTGACGGTCGGTTAAGGCCGTTCCAAGAAAATAAACCTTCCAAAAGCGGGGAGTTTTCTGGGGAAAAAGCATCAAGTTTGGGAGGTTTTAATTTGTGGAACTACCTAAGTCTACGGAGAGCATAAGGGCGAAGGTGAAGTTACATCTGATCTTGGAAGGGATTTATGATAAGGTAGGGGATATGGTGCGCATCGCGGTGACGGCGTCGGATCGTCCCGGCGGCGTCGGTGCGGAAGAGACGGATGTGACACTCTAGGTTTTGGATCACGGGCGTGGGTATCCCCCTTGGCGGGGATGTCCACGCCCTGTTTTTGTTGTAGACGTTTTTGGGGGATGTGATAGCATGGCGTGTGCGAGGGATGTGTAGGAAACAGATTAGGTTGGGGAGGTATAGGGTGGCGAATCAAAGGAAGGCATTGGTCTGTGGCGCCGGTGGGTTCATCGGCGGACATCTGGTCAAGAAGCTGAAACGAGAAGGTTACTGGGTGCGGGGCGTGGATATTAAAGAACACGAGTTTGTCCCCACTCAGGCGGACGAGTTCTTGCTCCTCGACCTGCGCGAAGCTCATAATTGCTGGCAAGCGCTCTCTGTCAAGGATGGGACGTTCGATGAAGTGTACCAACTCGCGGCTGATATGGGCGGGATGGGCTTTATCCATACAAAACGGGCCGCTGCTGAAGAGCAACGGGAACCAGCGATAGACGCCTATTGCGAACGCGCCAGTATGCGCGGCGTGGAGCGCTACTTCTTCTCCTCATCGGTGTGCGTGTACCGCGATATGGAACCCGGCGAACCGGAGTTGACCGAGGCGGACGCTATCCCCGCGCATCCCGATAACGAATATGGTTGGGAGAAGCTTTATGCTGAACGGATGGCGCAGGCTTATGCCCGTCATTATCCCATCAATGTGCGCATCGCGCGCTTCCAGAATTGCTATGGGCCGGAGGGCGCGTGGCGCGGGGGACGGGAGAAGGCGCCGGCTGCTATCTGTCGCAAGGTAGCGATGGCCGACGAGGGCGGCGCGGTGGAGGTGTGGGGCGATGGGACTGCGATCCGCGCTTTCACGTATGTGGATGACCTGGTCGACGGCATCTATGCGTTGATGCAATCCGATTTGGAGGGCGCGGTCAACATCGGCTCCGAAGAGTACGTCCCGGTGAATGAGTTGGTGCGGATAGTGATGGAGGTCGCGGGCAAGGATCTGCGCATCCAGCACGTTGAAGGGCCGGTGGGGGGCCAAGCGCGTAATTTTAGCAAGGCGCGCATTCACTCTCTGGGCTGGGAAGCCGAGGTAAGCCTGCGTGAGGGCATCGAGCGGACGTATCCTTGGGTTTTGAAACAGGTGAAGCAGACAAGGGATGAAGGAGGAAAGTAAAGATGAGAGCACAAGGTGTGATCCAAGGAAAGCAAGCAGCGTCGGTTGTCATTCCCGTCGAACTGGAATTGTCCGAGGCGAATTTGATCGAAGCGTTCCGCCGCCTGCCCTCCGGACGACGGGCGGAGTTACTGGATAAACTCCAAGCGTTGCGCGAGCCGCTTTTACGGACAGTACCGGCGAACCAATTATATGGTTTAACGGGCCTGGTTTCATTGGGAGGTGACGCCTTGGCTGACACGGAGGCTCTATACGATGACGACTGCGGTTATTGATGCGAATGTCTTGATCGGGTTGTTGGATGACCAAGACAAGTGGCACGATACCACGATTGCTATTCGTGATGAATTGAACAAAGCTAAGGCTGAATTGGTTTATTTCGACTGTGTGATTAACGAGACTGTCAGTGTGCTGGCGCGCAGAACTCATGAGCAAGGACGCCCAGAGCAACTGGATGCCCTGCTAAATCAACTGGATCAACTCATTCCGGTCAGTGATATCACTTGGTCCAGTGGAGAGATCAGACGCCTCTACCCAGAGATCTTGACGGTGGTGCACAACTCAGCCGGGCGGCTCAATTTCCACGATGCGCTGATAGGCCTGCTTTGTCGGGAACAGAGCGTCTCTGTCTTGGTCAGCTTTGACCGGGATTTTGATGAGCTGGATTGGTTGACACGCATTGGGCAAGGCTCGCAGGTTGCGGAAGTATTGTCTGGCTGATCGGTTCCGAAGAGTATGTCACGGTGAATGGGTTGGTGCGGACGGTGATGGAGGTCGCGGGCAAGGATCTGCGCATCCAGCACGTGGAAGGCCCCGTGGGCGTCCAGGCGCGCATTCACTCTCTGGGCTGGGAAGCGGAGATAAGCCTGCGCGAGGGCATCGAGCGGACGTATCCGTGGGTTTTGGAACAGGTGCGAGCTGTGCAATCGGCGGAGTAAATTGAATTCCAAGGGTGGAGGTGAGTAAAATGTCAACAATAACGGTGGATATTGGCACGTTGATTGTCGAAACTCCTGACATCCGAGGCGGTCGGCCCCGGATCGCCGGAACGGGCGTCACAGTGCAACGCATTGTGGGCTGGTATAAGTTAGGTCTCACGCCTGAGGAGATTGCGGATCGGATAGGTCATCTGACATTGGCTCAGGTTCACGCTGCTTTGGCTTATTATCATGCTAACCGAGATGAAATTGAAGCAGCTATCCGGGCCGAGGAAGTCGAAGCTGAGAGGCTTAAGCGACAACACTATCGGAGTATCGAGGCGTCAAGGTGAAAATTCGGCTTTATATGGACGAGGATGCTATGGATCAAGTGCTTGTGAAAGCGCTACGCGCCAGGAGCATCGATGTGCTGACGGCCTTGGATGCGGGCATGATTGAACGCGAGGATAGAGAGCATCTGGATTATGCTACGAAGCAGGGACGGGTTGTATGCACGTTCAATGTGGGGGATTTCTATCGTCTTCATAGCGAGTATGTGGCTCAGGGTAAGCGTCATGCCGGCATTATTTTGATGCGGCAGCAGCATCTCTCAGTTGGCGAGCAGATGCGTCGGATGCTCAAGCTGATAGCTAACAAATCTGCCGAAGAGATGGAGAATTGGATTGAGTTCCTGAGTGCGTGGGATAGATAAGGCTGTTTTCCCGGCGCTTACAGAAATGACTTTCTAAGCCTGCGCGAGGGCATCGAGCGGACGTATCCTTGGGTTTTGGAGCAAGTGCGAGCTGTGCAAGCAGCGGAGTAAGCTTTGAGGTGAAAGGATGGATGTGATGGAGTTACAAACGGTGCGGGCTATATATAAGAATGGAAATTTGATCTTTGCTGATCCCACGTTGGCGCCAGCGGATGGAGCCGAGGTAGTGGTTACCTTTCTCAAGGAATCCCAAAGAGAGATTGCTCTTAAGGTGGATCCGATCCAAGCGCTCCGTGGTCGTGGGAAGGGGGAAGGTTTAGTGGAAAAGATCCTGCAATCCAGGCAAAAGGATCGAGAGAAAGATGAACAAGGCTACGCTCGCTTACGTACTTGACACAGCTTTTTTAGGGGAAGGAGTCTGCTTGGCTCACATTGATTGAGGATGAGCCGGGGAGTAAGATAGTCCAACGGATCTTGGAGCAGGCCAGGGATGGCGAGGCGGTGGTGTTTGTCTCATTTATGAGCTTCATGGAGGTTTACTACATTACGCTTCAAGAGCGTGATGAAAAAGAGGCGTTGGCCCGGGTAAATCTTATCGCTGTGTTGCCTGTCTTGCGCGTCGAGTCGAATGAGGCCCTGAATGTGATGGCTGCTGAATTTAAAGCTGCTCACCGTTTGTCGGTTGCTGATGCCTGGATAGCGGCCCTATCCAAGGAACGAGATGCTACGCTGGTTCACAAGGATCCAGAATTCAAACAGGTTGAGGATGAAATTCAGGTGTTGGAATTACCGTATAAGTAAGAAGATGTTCCTGGATTTTGAAGTGAGTGTAACAGGAGTTCAAACAAATAGGTGCGATATGACTGAAGATAAACCTTGGCCGGACAGTGAGACGTTTTGGCGCGCTAAGGTAGTTCCAGAAATTAAAACCTCCCAAACCTGATGTTTTTCCCTCTGAAAACTCCCCGTTTTTGGGAGACTTATTTTCTTGGAACGGCCTAAGCGTGTGGCGGTGACCGGGGGCGCGGGTTTCTTGGGTTCGTATGTCGTCGAGAAGTTAAAGGCCCGCGATGCGGCGGAGGTCTTTGTCCCGCGCTTAGAAGCGTATGACTTGACGCAGCTTGATGCGATCAAGCGGATGTTGACGGATGCCCAGCCGGATGTTATTATCCATCTGGCGGCGAAGGTGGGCGGCATTGGGGCGAATCGCGAGCACCCGGCGGAGTTCTTCTACGACAACTTGATGATGGGTGTGCAATTGATGCACGAGGCCTGGCGCGCCGAGGTAGCTAAGTTTGTGGCGATTGGCACGGTGTGCGCCTATCCCAAGCACACGCCGGTGCCCTTCAAGGAGGAGGATCTGTGGAAGGGATACCCGGAGGAGACGAACGCGCCCTATGGGCTGGCCAAAAAGATGTTGCTGGTGCAATCCCAGGCCTATCGCCAGCAGTACGGCTTTAACTCGATTTTCCTGCTGCCCGTTAATCTATATGGGCCACGGGATAACTTTGATCCCGCCAGCAGCCACGTGATCCCCGCCTTGATCAAGAAGTGCATCGATGCGCGAGAATCCGGCGCGGAGCAGATCGTGGCGTGGGGCGATGGCTCGCCGACGCGCGAGTTTCTCTATGCGGAGGATGCCGCCGAGGGGATTCTCCTGGCGACCGAGCGTTACAACTCGAGCGAGCCGGTGAACTTGGGCAGCGCCTACGAGATCAGCATCAAAGAGCTGGTGGAGATGATCGCGCGGCTCACAGGCTTTGAGGGCGAGATTGTGTGGGATACTAGCAAGCCCAACGGGCAGCCGCGTCGCAAGTTGGATACCAGCCGCGCCCAGGAGCGCTTTGGCTTTGAAGCCCGGACGCGATTTGAGGAGGGGCTGCGGGAGACGATCCGCTGGTATGAGCAAGTTCGGCGGTAGTGTTCAAATCGAACGAATATGCTTGGGTTTCACACTGGGCACTTTCGCTCACCCATTGAAATTCCGTCAGTCATTTTTACCATCCGATGGGAGCCATCTGAAGCAAGTTGTGGCCCTAAAAGGCTGGAAATAAGAGAAAAACGCTGGTTGTGAGCCTAAAATTAGCCATTTTGCTACAGCAAAAAGCATCCAGCGATCCACAAGTTGTGAACGGCGTGGAGCAAAAGTGTCCAGCGAATCGAGTTAAAAAGCTGTCGAAAAAAGGCAGTTTTTGAACACTACCCCGGATTCTATAGAAGTTGGCTCCCTGATACAAAGAGTGTAATTGGGGATAAACGTAGAGGAGTAAGCCAATGTTTGATCGAGAAATACTAGAGGTTCAGCAAGGTATTTGGATTAACGAACGTTGGATCCATGATGCTAAGCTTGGGAAGCGTCTGCAAGTGGTGGTGCGACCGGGGGAAATCCGCATCCTACCTCTGCCTGATGAGACCGAGGCGGCGACAGCATCGGAAGATTCGGTATTGGCGGTGGCCGGGATTTTGTCTGGCGAGCCTCTCTCCGCGGAGGAGATCGAGCAGGAACTCTACACGGGAGACGCAGCCACGCCATGAATCTTGAGCCTGTATTTGTGGATACTTGGGGTTGGATGGCGTTGGGGCATCGCCGGGAACCTCGGCATGAAAAAGTCCAAGCGTGCTACCGAAAACTGCGAGCGCAGCAGATTCCTATCTATACCAGCGATTACGTTCTGGATGAACTCATCACCTTGCTGTTTCGGCGAGAAAACTTCACGGACTCCGGGGATCTCGAAGCAGAACGACAGGAGAAACCGCTCTCGCTGCCTCAAAACCTGCTTAAGCGTGTTCAAGGCAAACGAAGCTGGGGGTGATGCGTATCACAAACCGTTTAGCGTGCAACTTTGTACAGCTCAGCCCCTTAGATCTGCTTCGTTTGCCCATCCGTTCGTTTTGTAGACGGGCTGTTTGCCGCTATAGATCAAGGTCATTTGTTAATGGAACGGGTTATTTCGGAACGGTTTGCTATGGCCTGGGAGCTTCGTAAGCAGTTTCAGGATAAACCGGGTATATCGTTTACTGATCTTACGTCAATGGCAATTATGCGGGATCTGGGGATTTCCCACGTGCTCACGGCAGATGAACACTTCATCCAGGTAGGGATGGGGTTCTTCAGGGTGCCGTGACTGATCCATCGTCATTGTATCAGGCATTGGATTTAGGCGCGCTCAAGGACGCCTTGCGTATGCCGTTCGTGGTGGATGGGAAGCAGGTCTTTGAGGTTGAGGATGCACGCCCGGCTGACGGGCTTTGAGGGCGAGATTGTGTGGGATACTAGCAAGCCCAACGGGCAGCCGCGTCGCAAGTTGGATACCAGCCGCG
>JAAAOZ010000242.1 GCA_009908585.1 Chloroflexota bacterium | reverse complement strand
TTTGGCGCCGCACGTCCAGCGGTTGCCCCTCCTCTGGCATGACGATCTTTTCGGTCACCCGGTAAGCGTAGGTCTGATCATCCGCGCCGTCAATCAGCACCAAAGCGCCGCCCTCCACCTTGTAGAGATCACGGAAGACCTCGCCTTGGGTGGTATTATGGCCGTTGAAGACGGTGTTGCCCGGCACGCCAATCAAGGCTGACGTTTCGTGCCACCCGACGGCGCGCCAGTCCGGCACATTCCACATCGATTGGACCTCGCCATCGACGTCAGTCGTGATGTGGCCGATAGGCATCACCGGCGCGTCTAAAGAGATCGCGGGGATGCGGAGTCGCCTTGGGATGGTGCCCGTCGGCATCGCCGTTGGTGTGGGGGTGGGAGCCTCGGCTGGGGTGGATAGTAAGAGCGCGCGGGTGGGAATTCCCACAGGTGAACGTGGCGTTGGCGTCAGCGGGGAGGGCGACGTCGGCGTCGCGGTCGATGTACACGTGATCTTGGCCGTGGCAGTCGCGAGCGCGGTCGCGTGCGGTAACGGATAGCGTCGGCTGGTGACATACTCAGTGAGGCGTGGCATGCTCAAGATGAGACCCAGCGTCAGCAGGATCAGTCCGGCCGCTAAGGCCACGTTCGTGCCTAGAGAGCGCAGTTGTTCCATCGTATAGCTCTCTTACCACATCCGCCGGAGCAAGCACCCGGTAACCTGATCACATATCCGGCCCTAGTCTTTCTCAGTGTCTTCCTGATAGACCTCTGGTTTGAGAACGCCAACATAGGGAACGTTGCGATATTGCTGAGCGTAATCCAGTCCGTAGCCCATCACGAACTCATCCGGCACCTCGAAGCCTATGAAGTCCGGCGTCACCTCGACCTCGCGACGGCTGGGCTTGTCTAACAGCGTGATCACCTTCACCTCGGCGGGATTGCGGGCCGCGAAGTGACGCTGGAGATAGTGGATCGTGTTGCCTGAATCCACGATGTCCTCGACGATGAGCACGGTGCGATCCTCGATGCTGACCTCCAGATCTAACAGGATGCGGACGACGCCGCTGGTCTTCGTGTCGTCGCCGTAACTGGAGATTTCCATAAATTCTAGCTCGTGCCGGAAGGTGAGATGCCGGGTCAGATCCGCCAGGAACATAAACGCGCCCTTGAGGATACACACCAGAATCGGCAGATCCTCATCGGTGTAGATGTCGTTCAATTCCTGCCCGATCTCGGCGATGCGAGCCTGAATCTCTTCCTCTGTGATCAAAACCTTCTCAATATCATCGAATAATGAAGACACGTACCCTCCTTGTTTTGGCTACCCTTGCGAAGGTTGCGAAGATACTTCAATCCGAAGATCCCGTTGCCCATCGTGGGCAACGTTGGATAAAGCGCCGTCCGTAACCTTCGCAAGGGTTCTGAAAAATTATCTACGAATAGACGCGCGGCTTCAGGGCGGCGATGTACGGCAGCGTGCGGAAGCGGTCGGCGTAGTCGAGGCCGTAGCCCACGACCCAGACGTTGGGGATCTCGAAGCCCAGATAGTCGATGGGCACATCGACCTCCCGGCGGTCGGGTTTCGTCAGCAGGACGGCGGTGCGCAGCGAGGCGGGTTGGCGCGCATCGAAGAGGCGGTAGAGGTACTTGAGTGTGTAGCCGGTGTCCAAAATATCCTCGACGATGAGGATGTGGCGCCCGGCGACGTCGGCGCGCGTGTCCATAATCATCCGCACGGCCCCGGTGGTCTCCGCTTTGTCGGCGTAGCTGGAGAGCGCGATGAAATCAACGCGGTGGGGCACGGTCAATCGGCGCGAGAGATCGGCCAGGAAGATGAATGATCCCTTGAGGACGCCGATGAGGAGAAAATCCTCATTGTGGATGCCCTCGTAATCGGCGCTGATCTCCTCGGCCATCTGGCGCACCTGCGCTTTGATGGTCGCTTCATCTAATAGCACGTAGTCGATGGAATCCGGTAGGTCCAGCTTCTTCTGCTCGTTCTTCTCATTCATTTAGACGCCTCCTCTATGGATACCAGGTCAATAAGGCCGTTCCAAGAAAATAAATCTCCCAAAAACGAACAGTTTTCTGAGGAAAAAGCATCAGGTTTGGAAGGTTTTAATTTCTGGAACTACCTAAGCTACTTCTCTTTATCTTCAGACCGATGTGGCACTTCGTGATGATCGCGGCAGCGGGCCTCGTAGACCTCGCTGGCGCCGACCAACACGATGGGATCGTCATAGTAGGCCGGCTCTCCATCGATCAGGCGCTGTGAGCGACTGGCCGCCGCGCCGCAGACGATACAAATTGCCTGAAGCTTCTCCACGCGCTCGGCGATGGCCAACAGGCCAGGGATCGGGCCGAACGGCTCGCCCCGGAAATCCATATCCAAGCCCGCGCAGATGACCCGGATGCCCTCGTTGGCCAACTCATCGCACAACCCGATGATCTCTTTCTCGAAGAACTGCACCTCATCGATGGCGACGACGTCCACATCGGGAGCGACGCGCTGGCGTAGCTCATCCGCGTCGCTCACCGGGAGGGCCTTCGCTTGCAGGCCGTTGTGCGACGCGATGGCGCTCTTGGCGTAGCGATGATCTATCGCCGGCTTGAAGACCTGCACGCTTTGCCGCGCGATCTGGGCGCGGCGCAGGCGACGGATCAGCTCCTCCGTCTTGCCGCTGAACATACTGCCACAAATGACTTCAATCCGCCCGTTACGGATTCGTCTGCACATATCTAGATTTTACTCCTTATCCTGGAAAATAAAAAAAGGCAGGGGAGATTTTCCCCTGCCTTTAAGGTCGTTCTAGAAAAACAAACCTCCCAAATTTGGACGAGTTTACTTCTGGAACGTCCCTGTCACATTATACTTAATACTTAAGCGGCGGCTGGCGCTTCCTCTTCCATCGCTTCCTCGGATTCTTCAGCCTCTTCGACTTCATCGCTAGGAAGCTGGAATCCCTTGGCGCGGAGGCTCTTCTTCAAATCCGCCAGCCGTTTGAGGCCCAAGCCTCGAATGCTGTCGATGAGCTTCTCGTCGCCTTCTTCTTCGAGCAGCGCCAACACATCCGCGACCTTCTCTAAGCCCTCTTCGGCCAGGATATTTTCGAGCCGAGTGTCCAACGCCAAGTCGACGATAGGCATCGCCGGGGACGTGCGCTTCTTCTTGCGCTCCTCGGCCTCTGCTATCGCTTCCTCGCGCGCTCGCAGGCGGCGCATGAAGCGGTCGACCTGTCCCTCGGTATCGACGATGCGTTGCTCGCCGGTGAAGAATGGGTGACATTGTGAACAAACATCCGTGCGGATCTCCGGGACCGTCGCGCCGACGGTCCAAGCATTGCCACACGCACACCTAACCTTTGCTTCTGGATACCACTTGGGGTGAATGTCTTCTTTCATACCTATGCGCCTCCCGCTGGACGAACGTTCACACGCTTACGCCCGTGGATGATGTCGTAGTCAACGACGCCCTCGATCAAAGAGAAGAGCGTGTAATCCTTACCCATACCTACATTCTTGCCGGGCTTGATGCGCATCCCGACCTGACGAACCAGAATGTGGCCTGGATTTACGTACTCACCCGCGTACTTTTTGACACCTCGACGCTTCGCATTACTGTCGCGACCGTTGGTGCCGGTTGTTTTTTTGCGTGCCATAACCTATGCTCCCTTCTCGATTTCATCAATGCGCAAGCGCATATAGGTTTGGCGATGTCCCATGCGACGACGATAGCGTTTCCTCGGTGAGTATTTGAAGATGCGAACCTTTGGCCCCCGGAATTCATCTACGATGGTCGCGCGGACCTTCGCCCCAGGGATCGTGGGTTGTCCCACCTGAATCCCATCGTCATCGGCCAGCAGGAAGATCTCACCAATCTCGATCTCTGCGCCTACGGATTGTTCTGGCAGACGTTCTATGACTAGCTCGTCGCCAACAGATGCCTTGTATTGATGTGCTCCTGATTTAATGACTGCGTACACTTGTTCCTCCCCGTTACACAATAAGGAGCCGGCCCTCCGGGGACCGGCTGCTGAATAATTATAGATGGGTTGAAGAATTTGTCAAACATCTTCACGGCGGATGGGCAAACGAAGCAGGACCAAAGGCTGGAGATGCACGAGATTTCACGCCCGGCGATGTAGCGCACGCATCAACCCCAGCTTCGTTTGCCTTGAACCTGGCTGACCACGCCCCAGGACACCGAGAGCAATTTTCCCAGTCGGCCTGCTTCGAATTTCCCAGCGGATTATAACATCCTCTTGCTACAATGCCAACTCCTCCCAGAGCGCATCGATGCGCGATTTGACCTCCGGCGACATCAAGATAGTTTTGGGTCTTTAATCATGCACTATGATGATAGCTTCCGATAAAGCTTGATATGTTTGACTTTCATATTCGAAATTGATTATGTTTCCAGGATTCTGCCCCACGGCATCCAGATAGGAAGATATACGCTCGACCAAGAGTGGTCGTGCACGTTTGAGCTTCCAGGAATCGAAGTAGTTAGATTTGTTGACAAGAATCAAGAACAACCGATTTGCAGCGTCAAACCGACGGCGGCCCTGGTTTTCATATAACCACTGTATAAGTTCTGATGGATCCTGTAGAGCGTTTTCCAACAATGTGTCCCGGAAATTTTTCAGATCCTGCAGGCCGTGGGCAGCTTTAGCAGAGGGATGATCCGATAATTTTTGCCACAGGTCTCCCAAAAACTGTGAACCTGACAAGCTTTCGTCATAAAAAATGCCGAGGTCATCCGCTAAATGCTTGAGAGCGGTATGTTCATGATGTAATCCTTGCTCTCTTCTTTTATCACCCACATACTGCCTGGGCAAATAGGTCACCTTCAGGTCAAAAGGAACATCATTGATGAAGAAATCAATACTCTTTACTCTCCCGACAGCGGGAAGTACGTTGGGATGATCGCGGAAGATATCCTCAATGATGATTGAAGTCCAATTGTTGTACCAGGAACAGAGAACATACCCTCTTAGGCTGTCATGAAGTTCCTCATCAATTTTCTGGCATAACGTTTCGTAACGCCAAATCTTCTTTACATAATTGTTGACGATGGTTCTCTCTAGCCCTCCACGATAGATTCCACCCCAGTCAAAGACATGGAGTTGATATAAACTATGAACCAATTCATCTTCAAATGCTCTTCGCCTAGCCCTTTGCTCCTCATAGATTTCCTCTATAAGTTCGTCAATCAATTCTATCGGAACCTGTTTCTCATAAAGGCACCTGAACATGACTTTAACACGATGATCATCTATGTCTGACTCAGTCGCCTCAACAAGCCGCTTAAGGTGTTTTTTACGGGATAGGGATCTGATTTTGAGGTATCGTAGTCCATCCTGGGTTTGACTGAGAACTGTGATTTTATCCTCTTTAAACATTTGCTCTGCCGTGTTAAAATCGAGACGCATTTATTCTCCCTTTCCTGTTGGAAATGTATTAGACCAGCCATCTAATGATTGAAGATTTCGAACTCGGTCAGACGTTGTATCATCTGCTCCTGGTTTCCGAAAGACCATGGCAAAGTCATCCTTGAGGCTGCCTTGCCTGCTGTCTTGAACAACAGATCTGGCAGAATAAGGAACAGGAAAATGCCCGAGGTACTCAAGCGAACTTTTAGAAGATTCTTGGTGAGTAAAAGAATGAAGATATTGCCAATCTTCCGATTTTCCGGCGTTGAATAATATGACAAGGAATCCGCCTTTCTTGAGTAAATCCGCGGCGATGTTGAGAAACTTGTTCATATCAGTACTGTATTGATTTAATCCTTTGCGTCGATCTGCGGCGTTAGAGACCACAATTTCCTGCTCGAAATCTACGTTATTGCATAAAATTGCATTCCACATCTCACTGAGCTCAAGATACGGTACACGATCTCCATGAGGAGGATCGGTCAAGATCAAGTCAATGCAGTTGGTATCAAATTGATTCAGAGTGGCAAAAGCGTCAGCGTGGACAATAGCCACCCGAGCATTATCATGGAGAACCTGTATAGGATCATCTGTAAGTTGGTGACTGGGAAGGGAGAAAGGTGATTTTTCGAGAGCTTTTATGAGTCGCTTGGTACGGATGCAAAAGCGAGACCAAACGTTTATCTCAAAGTGAAGTTCTGGGCGCCAATAGCCAATCACCCAACTGCCAACTTCAATCTTCTCGGGTTCCTTGCCTTCAGTCTTTCCTCGTCCTGTAATTGCAAAGACCATATTGCTCATTTGTCCTATGGACGCGGTTAGGCAAAGCTCGAAGACAGGCTGTACACTCAGTGGCAGTGCTCTAATTGCTTCGATTAGCAGATCAATGTTTCGAAGGGCACGCCCTGTGAAGAGATCGTTCAAGTGCAGGTCTGTAGAAGTATTGATTCTGGAATTATCAAAGAATTTTGGCAGGCGAATGTGTCGAGGTTGATAGTTCTCATATTTCTTGAACTGACTTATATCGTGATTTGTTGGCTCATATACTTTCCGTTTGCTTCCACGCTTTGCTCTCCATATCTCTCGAAGTGTTCCATTGTCCCATAGGTAATGTGTAGCAACCAGCCTGCGATCTACTTTAGTATCCCATAAATAATCCATTGCGACCATGTTTTCATCTATTCTCGTATAAGATGCTTCGATGTCCTCACGAACCTGTTTTTTAATTTCTTCCAGGCCCTCTCTGACGACATCTACGGTAGGTGGGGAAACTAAAAATTTAGAAAGCTGAACGGCGATGGGGTTCAGATCGATACCTATGAAGCGTCGTCCAATTCGAGCCGCTTCTCTGGCGGCTATCCCTGAACCGACAAATGGATCGAGAACTACTTCATCTTGGTCAGTTAGGGACTCGATAATAAAAGCAATAGGCTCAAAAGGCTTTTTTCCCCAATACTTATGAAATCTGTATAACCCACGATAGCCTTTGGGATTGGACACCTGAACGACGGTAGTCATTATGAAACCAACCTCCTCTGGAAGATCAAGGTCTGCTTTTCAGAGCATATTTATTGGAGGCAGATCAACAATGCTCAGATTGATCTCTGCCTATCACCTACTGCATTATACTTCACACTCTACACTTTCAAAGCATTCGGTAATTCAGAATAAAAGGTCGATATGTTTCTACCGAGCTTTGTTGGTTTGCAAGTTGCTTTACTTACAGCCCTAACTCCTTCCAAATAGCATCGATGCGCGATTTGACCTCCGGCGACATCCGCGCGACCTCCGGCCAGGCGCGAGCGTGCCCCTCCTCCGGCCACTTGGCCGTCGCGTCGATGCCGATTTTGCCGCCGAAGGTGGGCCGCGCGCTGGCGTGATCCAACTGGTCGACCGGCCCCTGCGTGATCACGACATCGCGCGCCCAATCGACGTTGCCCAGCGCCTGCCACGCCGCCTCGGTCGGATTATGGACATCGACCCACTCATCCACCACGACGATGCCCTTCGCCAGGCTCAGCAGGGCCAGCCCCCACAGGCCGTGCATCACCTTGCGCGCGTGGCCGGGGAAGCGCTTTTCGATGCTGACGAGCACCAGGTTATGGAAGACGCCCGGCGCGGGCATCGCCCAATCGACGATCTCCGGCAGGAAGAGCTGCGCCAGGGGCAGGAAGAGCCGCTCGGTGGCCTTGCCCAGGAAGTAGTCCTCCTGCGGCGGCAGGCCCACGACGGTGGTTGGATAGATCGCGTTCTCGC
>JAAAOZ010000219.1 GCA_009908585.1 Chloroflexota bacterium | reverse complement strand
GGCCAAGGCCTCGGCGCCGTGCGTGAGAATCGAGGCCACGAGCCGCGCCGCCGCCTCGTGCTCGGTCATCCCCACGCGAAGCTGTGTCAGCCACGCC
Source organism: Chloroflexota bacterium (assembly GCA_009908585.1). Lineage (GTDB taxonomy): Bacteria > Chloroflexota > Anaerolineae > B4-G1 > SLSP01 > JAAAOZ01. Next base: position 7,619 of record JAAAOZ010000219.1, on the reverse strand, counting down.
GTGAATGCCTCCTCGGCTACGACGACCGCCGCGCGCATCTTGGCGAGTTCATCCGCCGATTTGATCATCCGCAAGCCGGCGATGATCTCATCGACGGGGGTGAGCATCACGTTGGTGGCGTGTTGCTCCAGCACGCGCGCCTCCAGCACGCGCATGCGCAACGCCTCGACGCCCACGCGCTTCCCTCTCAACGAGAGTTCTTTGCAGGCCTCGGCGTAGGCGGGATGGTGGCCCATCTCGTCATCGTAGGCGAAGACGCGGTAGCCGGCTCGCTCCGCCTTCTCGGCCTCCAGCGCCGGCAGCACGAACGCCGGCTCGCCTGCCGCCTCGTCCACGGGGAAGAGCGCCATAATGGGCCGCTCGCCAAAGTAGAACGATAGGCCGGTCAAATAGCCGAGATTCGGCCCCGGCATCAGCGCCAGGGCGTCGCTGCCTTGGGCCTTGACCTGTGCTAACACCGCCTCGATACGCTTGGTTCTCATAGGGTCTCCTGTTTTCAATTTTCGCTCGAAGGGGATCGGCAGACCCCCGTTACAACGCGGATCTATCATCCGCTTGGAGCGAGTAATTACAAAATGATAAAATTCTATGCATAGATGTGGTAAAATAGGGCCAACACGCAAACAAGTAAAAAGAGGAGCAACGTCTATATGATCATGAGTCTGCCGATTGGCATTCTACAATCGAATTGTTGTCTTGTCTACGATAAAACGACGCGCGATGGCGCTATTGTCGATCCGGGTGGGGATACGGCGCCGTTGATGAAGGAGATTGAGGAGCGCGGGATCGAGGTGCGTTACATCATCAATACCCACGGGCACTTCGATCATGTCGCGGCTAACGGGGCGCTACAATCACTCGACGCGCCGCTGGCCCTCCATCCCGCCGATCGCGATCTGCTGGCGGAAGGCGGCGGCGCGTCGTGGTTCGATTTGGCGTACGTCCCGTCCCCGGCCCCGGATATCGATCTGCACGATGGGCAGGTCTTGACGGTGGGGGAACTGCACCTGCACGTCGTCCATACGCCGGGGCACACGCCGGGCAGCATCTGCCTCTACATCCCGGAGGATGGGGCGCTCATCACCGGGGACACACTCTTCGCGGGCAGCGTCGGGCGCACCGATCTGCCGCAGGGCAATCCCCGCGCCCTGACGGAGAGTCTCAAGAAGTTGCTGGCGTTGGACTATCCGCCGGAGACTAAAATCTACCCCGGTCACGGCCCCACCAGCACGTTGGCCCGTGAGCGACAGCGAAATCCGTGGCTTAGACGGCTTCGGGCTGCCGGCTCAGAGGATTAGGCCACAGGGGGCATCTTAGTTGTGAATGTGGTGCGTAAGACGTATTTCGTATTGCGTATTTCGTATTGCGTAATACGTTTTACGCATTGGCGTTTTGTTGCTTTGAGGATTTGTTATTTTTCTGTTTTGTAACGTCAACCTGTCAATTGCCGCATCACGCCCAGCATACTCACACCTAACTTCAATGCGCTGGTCGCCGAGGGCATCTCTATGTGTTCCTCGCCTTCCTCATCGACCTCGACGGGATGCGAGTTGAGGTAGAGCCAGCCGGCCAATGCGCCCAGCGCCGCGCCGATCAAACCACTGATTAACAACGTCCGTGTTCGTAGATTCACCATTCCCTCCTTGCTAGGATTTTGACTTCGAGAATATTGCGAAAAATCGATTGATGATCGTTGTGACCATCTCCACCGTGGCGTAGATTCGCACGAGCGGCTCGACGACGGTGCGCGAGGCCTTCTCCACGTGCTCGTGGGCTATCTGCGCGTAGGCTTGGGCTGTCTGCAATCCGTTCTTCGTCCAGACGCGCAGGCGATAGACGCCATAGGCCAGGCCGCCGAAGATTGCCAGCGGTATCAGGCTGGCGATGAACGCCTCCAAGCTCAAAAAGATAAGTGCGATGTCCCGTGCTGTGCCCATGCCTCACCCCTTTCCACTTCCAATCTCTTCTAATTTCCATCTTCCAGTTTTTGTTAAATGAACTTATCCCAAGTATACCGCGATTAGGCAAAGAAACAAGCATTGAATTGAACGTTGAAGTAGATGAGGAGCATGTAGGTCGGAATGGTATTCCGATCCGGCGTAGTTCCTGGGGAGTATGAAAGATGAGAAACAGGCGACGTTGGTGGATGACGATGGTGCTGCTGGGGATGTTAGTCGGCGTGCTGATGTTGGTCGATGCGCGGCCCGTGCGGGCGCAATCTTCTTCGGATTTTGAGACGCTGGCCGGGCAGATGGGGCGCGTCGAGGCGTGGTATGCGCTGAACGAGACGCCTTTGCCCGCGCAATCGGCGGGGTCGTACACGCTGATGCTCACGCACACGATCCACCTGCCGCTGATCGTGGGGGGCACGACAGCGCCGCCGATGGTGGAGCGCCGCGCGATCTGGGTGACGCGCTACGATTGGACGAGTCTCTACCATCCCGCACAGCCGGAGACGTTGGATTGGATGGTCGCCACGGTGGCAGACGCCGGCTTTAACACGATCTTCTTCCAGGTGCGCGCCGCCGGGGATGCGTACTACGCGCCGGGGCTGGAGCCGTGGGCGTCGCGATTGACCAACAGCGCAGTCGCGACGCAGACGCTGGGGCAAGATCCCGGCTGGGACCCGCTCACGCGGCTGTTGACCGTCGCGCACGCCGCCGGGCTGGAGGTGCACGCCTACGTCAACGTCTATCCGTCGTGGCTGGCGCCGCCCAGCGAGGAGTTGGGCACGCTCGCGCCGCCCGCCACGACGCCGCCCCACATGTTCGACCGCTTCACCTACGGGCCGAACTACGCGGCGCATCCCGGCGAACTGGCCCTGGGCTACACGTGGCGGCAGTACAGCCCGCCCGATGCGCCGATGCCGCTGGCGTGGCGCGAATATCTCTGGGCCAGCCCCGGCGTGGACGCGGTGCAAGCGCACATTGAGGCGGTCGTGCGAGACCTGGTGACGCGCTACCCGGTGGACGGCCTCCATCTGGATCTGGTGCGCTACGCGGGGCGCGACTATTCGCGCGATCCCTTCAGTGAGGCGGCGACGGGCACGCTCCTCGGCCCGCAGCGCGCGGATTGGCAGCGAGCGCGCGTCACGGCGCTGGTGCGCGCGATATCGCAGACGACGCACGCGCAGCGCCCGGCGGCGTGGGTCTCGGCGGCGGTCTGGCCCTACTACAAGGATGATCTGGGCCTGCACACCAGCTCCGGCTACGATGACTACTACCAGGATTCGCAAGGATGGCTGAGCGCGGGCGCGCTGGATGCCATCGCGCCGATGCTGTACGGCAGCGGGACTAGCCTGCCGGATGACGTGGCGACCTGGGAGCTGCTGATGACGGACTTCGTCGCGGCGAACGCGGGCGGCGCCGGCCACGTCTATCCGGGCATCGGTGGCTACTACGAGGACTTCGCGGCGATTGCGGCGCGGATCTCGGCGGCGCGGGCGGCGGGTGCGACGGGCCACGCGCTCTTTTCGTACGGCGCGCTCAGCGCGCACGGCCACTGGGACGATTTTCGCACCGGGCCGTACGCGATCCCCGCTGTGCCCCCCGCGCGCGAGTTGGAGAATCGCTAAGGCAGGATTATTTTCTTAATCTTCGATGGCCTATCCGAAGATAAAAATTTTTGGTATAATAACCGTCGGCTTCCCGGAAGAAAGGTTGCCCAGTCTTGAGGAATGTAAGGCAAATTATTAAGTTGTCTTCGCAACCTCAGCATTGAACGCATCCTTTTCAGGTAAGCGTGTATTTACTACTTTAATTTCACCTAGGAGGTAAATTGATGAGAGCTTCACAGATTGTACCTATCATTGTTGTGCTGTCGCTGTGTCTACCGTGGTTGAGTGCGTCCCCGGTACGCGCGCAGAGCGGTTTCGATTGCGGCGATGTCACCGAAATCCCCCAGGCCGAGTGCGAGGCGCTGGTGGCACTGTACGAATCCACCGATGGGGATAACTGGACCGACAACACCGGCTGGTTAGAGACGAACACGCCGTGTAGTTGGTATGGAGTCACTTGTGCGGATAGCAATGTGATACGGATTTCTCGGTGGAACAACCAGCTGAGCGGATCTATCCCGCCTGAGATCGGGAATCTCACCGAGTTGAAAGAGCTTTATTTGCACGATAACCAACTCACGGCCTTGCCGTCTGAGATCGGCGACCTCACTGCGTTGAGAGATCTTTATCTGTACAATAACCAACTCACGGCCTTGCCGTCCGAGATCGGCGATCTCACCGCGTTGGAATATCTTGCTCTATACAGTAATCAACTCACGGCCTTGCCGTCTGAGATCGGCAGCCTCACCGCGTTGCAATATCTTGGCTTGGACAACAATCAATTCACGGCCTTGCCGTCAGCGATCGGTAATCTCACCGCATTGAGATCTCTTTATCTGGACAGCAATCAACTGACGGCGGTACCATCTGAGATCGGCGATCTCAGCGCGTTGGAAGAGCTTTATTTGCATGATAACCAACTCACAACTTTGCCATCTGAGATTGGTAATCTCCCTTCTTTGAAGACGCTTTACTTGGCCTCCAACCAACTCACAGCCTTGCCATCTGGGATCGGCAGCCTCACCACATTGGAGGGGCTTGTTTTGGATAATAATCAACTGACGGCTTTGCCGTCAGCTATCAGCAATCTGACGGGGTTGTTGTGGCTTTCTCTGTCCGATAACTTACTCACAGCGGTGCCAACGGAGCTTGGCGACCTCACCACCTTGGAGAAGCTTTACCTGCATGCCAATCCCCTTGACGGTGAGATGCCGGACTTTCTCACTGCGCTGACCTATCTGGAGGAGTTTACCTTCTATGACACTAACTTGTGTGTCCCCTCCACTGGCGATGTGCCTACATGGCTTGCTGGTATCAAACAGTGGGATGGCAGCAGTGGCGTCTATGGGAATGGCTTCATCTGTGGGGAGGATTTGGGCAGTATGAGTGGCACGGTCACCCTTACGGATACCACGCCTATCTCTGATGTGAAGGTTAATCTGTATCGATCTACTGACTGGCCCGATTGGCAATATCTCACCACGACCAAAACTGCCGACGATGGAACTTACCAATTCACTGACCTGGGCCAGGGCCTTGGCATTGATTATCGCGTGCATTTTGTTGACCCCACATATACCCTAGCCCCGCAATATTACGATGCGACCTCCACCATCGATGCCGCGACGGTCATCACCATCACGCCAGGTGTTCCACGTACTCATGTTGATGCGGTCTTAACCTCGCCCGAATCACCCGCTATCGAGGTGGATACGGACACCGGCAGCGTCACTTACGATCCCGACGGCACAGCACAAATCATGATGCCTGCATCGAACCTCAGTGACGTCACTATCACCAGCGTCGTGACGTGTGCTGTCGGTGCCCCCAGCGCGGTAACGTTGATTTACCTCGGCCCTTTGTATCCGATGACGAACATTGGCGGTGACCTATATCAGGTGACTATCCCGGCCGCCGGTCTCACCGGTAATGCTGCATTGCGCCTCGGGGTCACATGTGACGGTGAGCACAATGCACCTGTCGTAGGCGATATTACGCTTTTCGAACCGAGCGGCCTTGTCTCTGACGCGCAGACTCAGGAGCCGGTGGCGGATGTCACCGTGATGCTACACAACGTGCCTGGATGGAAACCCAAGACTGGCCCCGATGACGACCGTCCCAACACTTGTGAATCGAATCTCTCGAAATCTGAGGGCGATCCTTGGAGCCAGCCTGCGCCCACCGAGTTGGGTGTCATTGCCAACGCAGATGTGAAGGATTTCGCTCCAGATTTGCCCTATCAGCAGACCACGGTTGAAGGCTACTACGGCTGGGACGTCAGCAAAGGCTGTTGGTATATCACCGTCGAAGCTGAGGGTTATGAACCGCTGACCAGTCCGGTGATGGGTACTCCGCCGGAGATGTTGGAGCTGGATCTGTCATTGACGCCAACATCGTCAGAGGAGACGACACCTCTCGTCAAATCGGTCACGCCAGCCGAGACTATCACCAACGGCAGCGCACTCACGTATACCCTCGTGCTCTCCACCAGTGAGGATACGACGCTGCATCTCTACGATCCCCTCGACGCTAATCTGACATGGCGAGGTTTTGTTGGGGACGCGCCGGACACGCTCACCTATACGACGGCGCTCACGGGGACTGTCACCCTCTCGGCCACGCAGCCACTCACTGTAACCTTCACCGTGGATGTCAACTTGCCGGAGGCATCTTTCGTCAACGAATATGCGCAGGTGACCAACACCGCCTACTATTACTTCCCCGGCGAGAGCATGGCGCTTATGCGTCCGTCGAATGAGGTAGTTAGCACGGTTTACAACGGGCTATTGGAGTATATTTACTTACCTTTGGTGTTGAGAGCACCTTAATCGCAGGGCGTGTAAATCAGGTTCATCTGTCGGCAGCGAGGTTCTCTCGCTGCCGACTTTGTATATCCAACTACTGGGCCGCTATGGGGAATTTATTGCATCGCCATCGCAAATTTGATATGATGAAGGCACATTTGATAATTGATGAGGAGACTTATCTATGCTCTGTAAGCAGGTTCCGTGGATTCGACGTGGTTGGTTGCTGGTGTTGATCTTATGTCTCGTGGGATGCTTCGCGCCGTCGCCTTCCCCGGCGATGAGGCCCACGCCTGTGCCTATGATGAGGTCTGCGGAGTCAGATCCGTCTGGGGATGAGGCGGCGGATGCCTCTGGGGCCTTCGACGAGTTTGGGCCGGAGCGCCACGCGATGGTGGAAGAAACCATCGTCGCGCGGGGCGTCTCCGATCCCGACGTGCTGCGCGCGATGCGCACCGTGCCGCGTCATGTCTTCGTCCCCGAAACATATCGCGATGAGGCCTACGCCGACCATCCGCTCCCCATCGGTCACGGCCAGACGATCTCGCAGCCCTACATCGTGGCGTGGATGACGGAGCTTCTGGAGCTACAGCCGGGGGAGAAGGTCCTGGAGATCGGCACCGGCTCCGGGTATCAGGCCGCCGTGCTGGCGGAATTGGAGGGCGTGGAGGTCTACAGCATCGAGATCATCCCGGAGTTGGTGGAGGACGCCCGCGCGGATCTGCGCTCGCTGGGCTACGGTGATGATGACGTGCATCTCAAGCAGGGGGATGGTTACTATGGCTGGGAGGAGCACGCGCCGTTCGATGCCATCGTCGTCACCGCCGCGCCGGATCATCTCCCGCAGCCGCTCGTGCGCCAGTTGGCGGAGGGCGGTCAAATCGTGATTCCGATTGGGCCGCCGGGCGGGTATCAGACGTTGTGGCGCTTCACCAAAGAGGGAGAGGATCTGAAATCGGAGAACTTGGGGGCGGTGGCCTTCGTGCCCTTCACCGGGGAACGCGCGCCGGGGTCCGGCGGCCCCCCCCCGTAATCTATTTGAGCGCCTGGACGCTGTAGACCGTCACTTGATGATCGATGCCCTTGAAATGCTGGCCTGAAATCGCCTCGACAATCACATCATCGTGGATGAGGTCGTAGGTCGCTTGGCTGATGAGTACCTGGCCGGGCTTCGCGGCTGAGCAGATACGTGAGCCTAAATTCGCCGTGCGCCCGATGACGGTGTAGTCCGTGCGCTGTTCACAGCCGATCTCGCCGAC
>JAAAOZ010000474.1 GCA_009908585.1 Chloroflexota bacterium | reverse complement strand
AAGAAGCGCAAGACCAAGCACACCTTTAAGATCACTCTCAAGTGGTCGGATAACGATGATGCTGGCGGCGTGGTCACGGTGGGATAGTTGTCGGCGTCTGAGTGGGCGTCGGTAACGTTGTGGACGCCCGCATACAAAGTGAGGAGATGCGATGGAGAAAATCGAAAAGAGTGACGCGGAATGGAAAGAGGAATTAACGTCCGAGGAATACCGCGTGATGCGCAAGAAGGGCACCGAGCGCGCGTTCACGGGCGAATACCACGATTTCTACGAGCCGGGGGTCTATCGCTGCGCGGCGTGTGGCTTGCCGCTCTTTGAATCGGAGACCAAATTCCACTCCGGATCAGGTTGGCCCAGCTTCTACGCGCCAGCGGATGAGGATCACGTTGAAACCCGACCCGACTTTAGCTTCTTTTCCGTGCGGACTGAGGTGACGTGTCGGCGCTGTGGTGCGCATCTGGGGCATGTTTTCAAGGACGGCCCACAGCCGACGGGGTTGCGCTACTGCATCAATTCGGTGTCGCTGGACTTTTCTTCTGAGGAAGAGACAGGAGCGTGAGGAGGATTTAGGGCCTAACCCGTCAAATTCTGTACAGGCGGCCGCGTCAGGTCAGCGGTGAGCCATTTTCCAGCGTGTTCGTGCGGAGATTCATAATTTCCCCATGACACTTCTGGTGCTTTGTCAGGGAATCCAGGAATTGCTCCAGATTTTCTCCGATCATTGTCTCTAACATCAAGGACATGACGGAAAGCCCAACTGTGTAATTAGGCGTGAGGAGCGGAGAGTCACTTTCGATGTTTAAGGTGATTTTAGCAACCTGCGCCGGTGGGGCTTCTTGAGAATCTGTCAGCACGATAGTTGTGACCTCCTGCTGGCCTGCCAATTGTATCAAATGGGCTGTATCGAAGCTGGGAATGCCTAAGGCGAAAGCCAAAAGCGCATCTCCAGCTTTCATTTTTTGGAGATTGGTGGTCGTTTCCATCATCCCCGGCTGGAATGCCGTGGTGGGAATCTCCACCAGCGTTAAGACCTGTGAGAAAAACTGCGCCAAGGAGTAGCAGATAAACTCACCTGTTACCCAGATGTGCGAGGCTTCTTGGAGGGCGCTTAATGCCTTCTTAAGGTCGTCATGCTTGCCTTGGAGGAAATTTGAAAGCTTCTCTTGATTGCACTTGTACAGCTTTTGAACCAGCGGTTCGTTCTCCTCGAGGGCTTTGTAATGGGCTATCATCCTGCGGTGGTTGATATCTCGCTGGAGTTGAGAAGCGAGTATCTTGTAATCCGGGTATCCTAGATATTGCGCGAAGTAGGAAATGGTCACGGGGTAAATGTCTATACGATGGGCAATTTCCGCCTGGGGCAAATGAGCGGCGTTAACGGGATGTTCTAGAATAAAATCAGCTATTTTACGAAAGCCTTGGGTCAAGCTGTTGTAGCTCTCACGAATCTTGACCTCGATGGGTGAGTTGGCTATGCTATCTTCACGCATATCGTCCTTTGATATAAAAAAGCCCTAGGTGATGAGGGCAGCCATAAAAACATATTGAGGCCTTACTCTAAGATATTTTCTCTCCAAATGGCCTTCCATTTGTGACAAAGATATGGGGGATGGTTCATTTTCCGGGATAATTAGGGTTACACTCTGTCAGCGACTATCGTAGACCCGTAGGTCTACTGACCTACGGACGTCCCTTCGAGAGGCGCTACGCGCCAGGCATCCTCCTTCGAGGATGCGATAGGCCGTCTGCGAAGGCAGACGGTTGGCCGCCAGGCCTTTCCAGGGTACTTCGCCCGTAGAGTAAAAAAGTGTCAACCCATCTGTGAACCATCCCAGATATGGCGTCCCTTGTCACCCTGAACCCAATTTTAACACTCCCCAGACGATAAGTCAATTTTCACGACGATTTTTAGGTTGACGACGGGCAAGATCGTGGTACTATAGAGCTATCCTCATAGATAGATGGGCGGTTAGCTCAGTTGGCTAGAGCGCTTCTCTTACACGGAAGAGGTCACAGGTTCAAGTCCTGTACCGCCCACTTCTCTTTTTCTCCCCGCCTGTACTGGCATAGATGACCCAAGATGTGTTTTCTCCTGGAAAGTTAGGGATGGTTCAGAACTAGGTTGACACTTTTTCTCATCATCCCAAGCCCGGCGGTTCCCACGGCCATTGGGCCGTGGGGTCAAAAGAAAAACCACGGGCTACCATTACAAAGTCGCCCTACGGCGACTAAATTCTAACCGGCGCAGGCCGGTTTTGTAAATGTAGCCGCGAATTCCCTCGGCCATTGGGCCTTGGGGCCAAGGTATTCGCCAGGCGTTGATGGGAATTAAATTACTTGTCTATTCTCTAATATTTTTAGGTGAGGGGTTTCTACGCAAGGCAAAAGTGTAAACCAAACTCTGCTTGCTCGTGAACCATCCCGACGCTTGATTATTGGAAAAGACGGCTGTGCGCCGTCTGCGCCTGCGGATAAATCACAAGCGAAATTGAGTCAACTTTAGTTGACTTGCGCTTAGCAGCCGGGGATTTCAATCCTCGGCGAGGTGCGCGGCGAGACGTTTTCCAACCGTCTCCTTGTCTCCCCCGCTCCAGGTCACCTTACCTCTCCCGCTCCGGGTCACCTTCCCTGGTCCACATACTTGCTTGACCCTTCCTCTGTGTTAGAATGGCCTTAATGGACTTAGGCATCGTCATTGTGAACTATAATACGCGCGACCTCCTGCGCCGCTGCTTGGAAACCGTCTTCGCCAACCGGGGCGCAACCTTTCGTGTCTGTGTGGTGGATAACAACTCCCAGGATGGCAGCGCGGAGATGGTCGCCGAGACATTCCCCCAGGTGATGTTGATCCGCAATCGGCAGAACGTCGGCTATCCGGCGGCCAACAACCAGGGATTGCGGCGCCTGGGATTCGCAGCGGGCGCGTGGTCGGAAGCGCCGCGCTTCGGCCTGCTGCTCAACCCCGATACCGAACTCCCCCCGGACGCCTTCGCGCGGATGTTGGCCTTCGCCGAGACGCACCCCCGCGCCGGCGTCATCGGCCCCAAGCTAGTGCGCCCCTCCGGCGACCTCGACCTGGCCTGCCGCCGTACCTTCCCCTCGCCCGAAGTCTCCTTCTATCGCATCACCGGACTCTCCAAGCTCTTCCCGCGCCATCGCCGCTTCGGGCAGTACAACCTCACCTACCTGGACCCCGATCAAACAGCCGAGGTCGATGCCGTGGTCGGCGCCTTTATGCTCGTGCGCCGCGAGGCGATGCGCGAGGTGGGTCTGCTAGATGACTCGTTCTTTATGTACGGCGAGGACCTGGACTGGGCCTTCCGCATCAAGGCCGCCGGCTGGAACGTCTACTACAACCCGGAGGTCACCGTGCTACACGTCAAGCGCGCGGCCAGCCGCCAGAACCCCAAATCGCGCATCGAGTTCTGGCGCGCGATGGAGATCTTCTACCGCAAACACTACGCCGCGCAGACGCCGCGCTGGCTCCACTATATGATCCTCTGCGCCGTGCGGGCGCAGACCCGCTGGATGGCCCTCCGGGTCAAGGCGGGCTTCTGAAATGTTGAGGTTAAAGTTGTTCGAGGTACACGATGAAAGCTGAACGCGCGACCCGCCTCTTCGTCTTCCTGCTGATTCTGACCGACATGGCGATGGCCGGATTGGCCTTCGCGTCGGCCTACCTGCTGCGCCAGGCCATCCCCGTGCCCGATGTGGCCGAGGGCATGGGATCCTGGGGCGAATACGTGCCGATGATGGGCATCCACATCCTCTCGCTGGTGGGCGTCTTCTTCTTCGCGCGGCTCTACGACCTCTCGCGCGCCTCGCGCATCGACGAGTTCTACGACATCATCGCCGCCGCGACCATCGGTACGCTGATGGGCGTGGCGCTCGCCTCCCTGACCCTGCGTAACTTCGTCGTCGGGCGGGATTACTCGCGGGCGATGGTGCTCTATGCGTGGGCGCTCTCCATCCTGCTGGTGACGCTGGGCCGCTTGCTCAACGATTGGCTGCGCCGATATTGGGTGCGGCGCGGCTGGGCGCGGCGACGCCTGCTCGTCATCGGGATGGGCGACGTGGCGCGGATGATCCTCCAGAAGATTCTCTGGACCCCAGAGCTGGGCTACGACGCCGTCGGCGTGGTGACGCTGCACGAGGTCGCCCAATCCTCGCTGCTGAATGTGCCGGTCGTGGGCACGGCGGACGCGCTGAGGCAAATCATCGACGAGCACGAAATCGACGAGGTCATCATTGCGCTGCCGGAGGACACCTCCCACAACGAGATCCTCTGGCTGATCTCCGAATGCGAGCGCGGGCGCGTGACCATTCGCGTCTACCCCGATCTCTTCCAGATCATGGCCGGGCCGGTGAGCATCGGCGAAATGGGCGGTATCCCCATCCTCACCGTGCGCGATATCGCGCTGACGGGATGGCGGCGCCTGGCCAAGCGCGCGATGGACATCGCGGGCGCGATGGTGGGGCTGGTCTTCTTCTCTCCGATGATGATGGTGATCGCCCTGCTGATCAAACTGGAATCGCCGGGGCCGGTCTTCTTCATCCAGGAGCGGATGGGACTGGACGCCCGCCCGTTCCCCATCCTCAAGTTCCGCTCGATGCGCGAGGATGCGGAGAAGAGTGGGCCGGGCTGGACGACCGAGGACGATCCCCGGCGGACGAAAATCGGCGCGTTCCTGCGGGAGACCAACTTGGATGAGCTGCCCCAATTCATCAACGTGCTGCTGGGATATATGAGCCTAGTCGGGCCGCGCCCTGAGCGCCCCGTCTACGTGGAGCAATTCCGCCGCAGCATCCCGCGCTATATGGATCGCCACCGCGAGAAGGCGGGGATGACGGGCTGGGCGCAGATCAACGGCTATCGCGGCGACACCTCCATCATCGAGCGCACGAAATACGATCTTTGGTACATCGAGAACTGGTCGTTGTTATTGGATGTCAAAATCATCCTTCGGACGTTGTTGCAATTTTTCCGATCACCGAATGCCTATTGACGAGTATTTCGTATTGCGTATTTCGTAAAAAGCTTTGCAAGGATAATAGGTGGTCGCTGAGCAAAGCCCTTCTTTTTAGCGATTCGTTACGCAATACGCAGTACGCAATACGTTGACTCGATCAAAAAACTATCAAATCGACATCATTTTTCTTTCTAACGTGATCATCCATTAGGAGTGTGAGCTTGGGCGAGCGATCTTCAGGTGCGGTTCCTTCGACGTTATACGACGAACAATACTTCCTAAATGTCTGTGAGGGATACGAGGAGTTCTTATCGAGCGAGGGCGCCTATCTCTCGCGCCGATTGGCGGAGGCCTTGACCGAGGCCGGCATCGCGCCGGGGATGAAGGTGCTGGACGTGGGCTGCGGGCGCGGCGAGATCTTGCGCCGCACCACGGAATTGGGCGCGCAGGCCTTCGGCATCGACTACGCGGAGGTTGCCGTGCGCCTCTCGCGCGGCATCGCTGAGCAGGTGCAACACCAGGATGCTCAGCCCGATCCCATCGGCGTCTACCAGGCGTCGGCCCTCTACTTGCCCTTCACGGACAATTTATTCGACCGCGTGCTGATGTTGGACATCGTCGAGCATCTCTATCCAGCGGAACTGGCTGTGGCGCTCGCGGAGGCGCGCCGCGTGTTGCAGCCGGGCGGCAAACTGATCGTCCACACCGCGCCCAACGTCTGGTATGATCGCTACGCCTATCCCTTGGTGCGCGGCGTGCGCGTGTTGATGGGGCAGGGCGCCGACTATCCGCGCGATCCCCGCGCCCTAATCCCGGAGAACGTCCACGTCCACGTCAACGAGCAATCCGCGCTGAGCCTGTGGCGCAACTTGCGGCGCTCCGATTTTCACAACGTGAAATCGTGGCTGAGCACGCCGCCGCAGCATCGCCGGGAGAACGTACTGTTTCGCGCGGCCCGTTGGATCCTCTTCAACGCGCCGCCCTTTAGCTGGTTCTTTGAACGAGAAGTCTTCGCTGTGGGAGAAAAGTGAAAGATCATCGCTACGTTGATGAATTATCGATAGAGGAGCTGGAGGAAGCGCTGCGCGTCCGCCGGCGGGAGGCGCGTCTCAAGCGCCTGGAGGAAAAGCAGGGACAATCGGGTCGATTGGCAGATCCCCTGCGTCCTGCTCCCACCTCCGCGACCGCGCCCCAACGCGCCCCGGTGGAGACGCCCGCCGCTCGCGCTCGCGGGCGCCAGTACAGCGCCGTCATCGAGACGGACGAGAAATGCAAGGCGCAGCGTGCCATCCAATGGGGCTGGGTGTGGGATCGCTTCTTGCTCTTGCTCGAGCTTCTGGCCTTGATCGGCGTGATCGCGGTCGCGGGACAGATGTTCCTCACGTTGCAGGAGATCAACGCCGAGAGCCGCGCGGCGCAGGCGATGCCCACGCCCACGCCGACGCCCGTCATCAGCGCGGCGCTGTTGCCCGGCGGCCACACCCCGCCGGACGCCCAGGGCCAATCGGAGCCGGCCCCGATCCCGACGCACCTCCAGGGCCTCGTCGCGGAGGTGACGCCGCTCCCGGTGCCCACCGCCAGCCCGGAGCAGGCGCAGCGGATCGTCATCCCGGCCATCGGCGTGGATGCCCCCGTCGTTGAGGGTGACGACTGGGAGACGCTCAAACAGGGCGCGGGCCATCGCATCGGCACCGCCAACCCCGGCGAGCGCGGCAACTGCGTGATCTCGGCGCACAACGACATCTACGGCGAGATTTTTCGCGCGCTGCCGGAGCTGAAAGTGGGCGATGAGATTTTCGTCCACACGGAGACCCAATCCTACCGCTACGTGGTCGAGCAATCGCGCATCATCGAGCCGACGGAGGTGAGCGTGATGGCGCCGACCAGCACGCCCGTCCTCACCCTGATCTCCTGCTATCCCTATGGCATCGACACCCATCGCATTGTCGTGATCGGCGCGCTGGACTCTTGAGCTTGTTAAATCAAAGGCTGGACGTGCACAAGCGCTGGCGGCAATTCGGCGCAATGTTGGTGATTGTTCTAGTCGCGCTGGCATTGCGGTTGGGCTATATCCATCGCACGCCGCCGGGCGCGCAGTTCGAGAACGTCGATGCGCAGGGCTATCATTGGCTGGCGCGCAATCTGCTCGAACACGGCGTTTACTCGATGAACACGGAGCCGCCGTTGCGCGCGGACAACGTGCGCGCGCCCCTCTACCCGCTCTGGGTGGCGGGCTGGTACAGCCTCGGTGGGCCGTCCCCGATGGTCATCGTCCTCTCGCACGCGCTCATCGACACGCTGACCGTGGTGCTCGCCTATCGGCTGGGGCGATGGGTGGCCGGGCCGCGCATCGGCGTGACGACGGCGGCGCTCTACGCTCTCAACCCCTCCTCGTGGCGCTTCTGCAACGAGCTGCTGACCGAGATCGTCTTCGGCTGCCTGTTGACGGCGGCGGTGTGGATGCTGGAACGCGCTGGCCTGCGGCGTGCTGACCGGCGCCGCGATCTTGTGCAAGCCCAACGTCCAGTTCCTGCCGCTGATGCTGGTGATCATCATGGTGGAAGGCGTTTTCACGCGGCGCACGGGCTGGTGGCGCGGCGCGCTGATCGTGTTTGTGACGATTGGCGCGCTGTTGACGCCCTGGGTGGTGCGGAATCGAATGGTCTTTGGCCAGTGGTTCTACACCCGCACCTTCGATGACAACGTGGCGCACGTGAGCGCGGTCGCCACGCTGGCCCGCGTCAACGGGGAGCAGGTG
>JAAAOZ010000390.1 GCA_009908585.1 Chloroflexota bacterium | reverse complement strand
ATCGCTGGGTACGATGGTCGGCGGCGCGTTGGTGGCGGAGATCGTCTTTAGCTATCCAGGACTGGGTCAGACGCTCCTGAACGGCGTCATGGGACAGGATTATCCGCTGATCTCAGCCTCCACATTGATCGTCACGGTGATGGTGTTGAGCGCCAACTTCATCATTGAAATTCTTTACGGCTTTATTGACCCGCGCGTCAAAGCAGCGCAGGCTGAGGAGTAGGGAAGGATGGTATCATGAGACATACAATTCGCCAAGTCTTTCAGTCCGGCAAGTTCGTCGTTGGTTTTGCCATCTTTATAGTTATTCTGTTGATCGTGATCATCTACCCGCTGATCATTCCCGATCCTCCCTTAGCGATCATCGGTCAGGGCACGTTCTTTGAACCTGGTATCTATGTGAATGTCTATGACAGCATGGTGGCCCCGAAATATACTCTGAATCTAGATAATGCTGCTACCAAGCGCATTGCCAGCAGGTTAAAGGATGAGGATCGCCTTGCTATGAAGGAATGGCTCATGGCGATCGGGATCGCCGAGGCGGAGATCGATATCGAAAACACAGAGCAACTTCTGACGCTGTGGGAGACGCATTACGATCCCCAGGCGAAGATCTCTGGGATGACCAATGCTCGGCGCAACTACTATATTCGGCTCAATGACTCGCTCGAGGGGCTTCTATCGACTGAGCGGGCCATCATTGCCGCAGAAAACGCGGAGACGGGCGATCTAGAGGAGATAGATTCTGTCACACAGTCCGAGTACGTGAATATCAACCAGGTGGCGAATGTACGATTTTTGCCGCTGGGCACCGATAACTTCGGTCGGGACGTGTTGACGGAGCTGATCACGGCCACCCGCGTGTCGCTGAAAATCGGGTTCGTCGCCGGCACCATCGCGACCCTGATCGGCCTGACCTTAGGATTGGTGGCCGGCTATATCGGCGGCATGGTGGATGACGTTATTATGTTTGTCACCAATCTCTTCACCGTGATCCCCAGCTTTGTGTTGCTGATCCTGATCTCGTTCAGTATCGGGCAGGAGCAACGCGGCGCGGTCACGGTCGCCGTCGTGATCGGGTTCACCTCCTGGGTATGGACGGCCAGGGCGGTGCGGGCGCAGGTGGTTTCACTGCGGCATCGCGATCACGTCAATTTGTCGAAGCTATCCGGTCACTCCATCGCGTATATCATCTTTGCCGATATCCTGCCGTACATCGCTTCGTATGTCGTGATGGCGATGATCCTCCAGATTTCCTCCGGCATCCTGTCGGAGGCCGGGCTATCGATTTTGGGATTAGGCCCCCGGACGACCGAGGTGCCAACGCTGGGGTTGATGATGAACTGGGCGATGATTTATCAAGCGCATGTTCTGGGAAAGTGGTGGGCGTACTTGCCCGTGCTCATTACCATCGCCTTGATCACGTTTTCGATGAATTTGATGAATACGGGGCTTGACCAGGTATTCAATCCGGCATTGCGGGAATAGGGGGAGGGATATGTCAAAAGTAATGTTAGAAGTTAACGAACTGACCACCAAATACATCACCCGTTTTCAGGAAAATATCTACGCGGTCGATCACGTCTCTCTGAAAGTCGAAGAGGGAAAATCTCTGGGGATTGCGGGAGAATCCGGCTGTGGAAAATCGACCCTGGCGCTCAGCCTGATGGGCTATTATTTTCCGCCCCTCCACTATACCAGCGGCGAGATCATCATCGACGGGCAGAAAATCTCTGGCATGGACCCCGATAAAGTCCGCAAATCGGTGTTAGGTCAGGAGATTGCCTATATTCCCCAAGCGGCGATGAACGCGCTCAACCCCACCCAGAAGGTCATCCATTTCATTGAAGATGTCATAAGAGAACATGAGCCGGCCACCAAGCGAGAGATCTACGAGCGGGCTAAAGAGCTGTTTGAGACCGTGGGACTTCCAGAGAGCACCTTGCAAAAATACCCCGTTGAACTTTCCGGCGGCATGAAACAGCGCACGGTGATTGCGATAGCGGTGTTGCTTTCTCCAAAAGTGCTGATTGCCGATGAGCCTACGTCTGCTTTGGATGTCACGTCGCAGAAGAAGGTCATCAAGATGATCAAGCAGTTGATGGAATATGGGCTAATCGACTCGTTGATCTTCATCACCCACGAGCTGCCCCTGCTCTACAACGTCACGGATGACATCATGGTGATGTACGCGGGGCAGATTGTGGAGAAGGCCGCCACAGAAGAGGCTGTCTTTGATCCCCTCCATCCGTATGCCAAGGGCCTGATGGGATCGATTATCGTGCCGGAAGAGGGCGTGCGAGAACATGAACTCACGGCGATTCCGGGCGTGCCGCCCAATCTCAAGGACCCGCCCTCTGGCTGTCGGTTTGCCGCGCGCTGCCAGTACGTTCAACCTAGATGCAAGACCCGTTCCGTCGCGCTGCGTGAGGTCGGAGGTGGCCGTGCTTATCGTTGTATCTTTTCGGAAGAAGTACTGAGGGAGGCTTATAAAGATGCCTGATGAAAAAAGTAATATCTGCCTAAGCGCATCGGGACTTACCAAGGTGTTCGGAAGTGGGCGCACTAAAACCGTCGCTGTTGATCATGTGGATATCAGTCTCTGTGAGGGCGAAGTCGTCTCAATCGTGGGGGAGTCGGGCAGTGGCAAGACCACGTTGGCGAAGATGCTCTTGGGATTGCTCTCGCCAACGGAGGGCGAGGTCTACTTCCAAGGGAAGCCGCGTGATATCAGCTCGCATAAGAAGCGAAAGGAATACTGGAAGAATATTCAAGCCATCTTTCAAGATCCATTCTCTTCCTACAATATCTTTCACAAGATCGATAGTGTGCTCTTGGATTGTATTAATATGCGCGGCGGGCGTCATCTGCCCTATGAAGAGAAAGTGGAGATGATGACGGAAGCGTGCAGCTTTGTCAACTTGAAGTTCGACGAACTGACCAACAAGTATCCCTTCGAGCTTTCCGGCGGGCAGATGCAACGGTTGATGATCGCCCGTATCTTCCTCCTGGATCCCAAGATCCTGGTGGCCGATGAGCCAACGTCGATGATCGACGCCTGTTCGCGCGCTACGATTTTGGATATGCTCATGCAACTGCGCGATGACATCGGGATGACGGTCATTTTCATCACCCATGATATTGGCCTGGCCTATTATGTCTCTGACAACGTGTATATCATGGAGCAAGGGGTATTTGTCGAAAGTGGCTCGGCCGATGATGTCATCCTGCATCCGAAAGAGCCTTACACGCAACGTCTGATCAGCGATGTCCCAAAGATCTACGAGGAGTGGGATCTTTCCACGGTGTGACTGACCTATCGTGATGCGATAGACATGATCAATAATGAGTGGGTGCCCAGGGCTTGCCCTGCGCACATTTTTACAGCAAGGCTGTTCCGAGAAGAAAGCATCAGGTTGGGAAGATTTTATTGGTTCTGAGGCGTGATTTCCCTTCATGCGATAGAAAGCGAGAGCTTGCTCAAACCTTTGACCTGTGTTATAATGTTTTTAGACGCGGGGGAAGTTGTATAGGAGACGCATGAAAAGTGGGGGTTTCCCCCACTTTTCTTCGTAAATCGATAGGATTGGATAGGCGGAGGCTATTTTTAATGAAGAGCGAGTTCGCACTGGCATTTAATCAGATCTGCGCTGAATATGATTTGCCGAGAGATGTCGTGTTGGACGCGGTCCGCGCGGCGATGCTGAGCGCGTATCGGCGAGATTGGGACGTCGGCCCCAATCAAAACATGACAGCCGAGATCAATTTAGAGACCGGTTTGGCGCGTATCTACCTCGAAAAAGAGGTCGTCTCATCCGAAGAAGATGTGGGCGATGAGAAGACGCAGGTGGCGTTGGAGGCGATTCAGAAGCGCAAGCCGCACGCGGAGGTCGGAGATGAAGTGATGGTCGATGTGACGCCGGATAATTTTGGACGCATCGCGGCGCAGACGGCAAAACAGGTCATCACCCAGCGCCTGCGTGAGGCCGAGCGCGAAAGCCAGTTCCACCGCTTCAGTCGCCAGGAAAATGAAATCATCATTGGCACGGTGCAATCGATCAAGCCCCATGGCGTGACCTTGCATCTAGAGCGCACGGAAGAGGCGCTGATGCCGCGCCGGGAGCAGATCCCCAGCGAGCGATATCGACTACATCAAAAGATCCGCGTCTATGTCTTACAGGTGAAGCGCTCCCCCCGTGGCCCTGAGATCATCGTCAGCCGCAGTCACCCGCTGATGTTGCGGCGCTTGTTAGAGTTGGAGGTCCCGGAGATTCGCAACGGGCAGGTGGAGGTCAAGGCCATCGCCCGCGAGGCCGGTGGCCGTTCCAAGGTCGCCGTCACGACGGATCAATCGGGGCTAGATCCGGTGGGCGCCTGCATTGGGATGCGCGGCATCCGCGTGCAGACGATCTCACGGGAGTTGAGCGATGAGCGCATCGACGTGGTCGAATGGAATGAAGATACAGCGACCTTTATCGGCAATGCCTTGAGCATGGATGTCCTCGACGTGACGTTGGACGAGTTGAATCCTAATGGACGCACGGCGTCGGTTATGGTTCGAGACGATCAACTCTCCTTGGCCATCGGGCGCGCCGGGCAGAACGCGCGTCTCGCCGCCAAGCTGACGGGCTGGCGCGTGGACATTCGGGGCATCACCGAAGCGACGATGTGGGCGTTGGAAAAGATCAACGCGACCCCCGATATGGTGGAGAACATCGATCGGGAGGCTGCATCCCTTATCCCCCAATTGGCAGGTATCATGAGAGAACATCAAGAACACAACTATTCCTATACAGACGAAGAACAACGTATGGTCCGAACCGTCGTCAGGGCCATTCACAGGGCCTTCTTGCGCCGGCGCGATAAGGAGCGACCAGAAGTGAAGCAGTTGCGAAAGCGCCGCTCCGCTCAGCGTCGGGCCGAAGAGGAGCGCATCGCCGCGGCCAAAGAAGCGCTGGAGCGCGTCCCGCGCGAGGCTTATGATCTGACAATTATGGAATTGGATTTGCCTGAGAAGGTGAAGCAGCACCTGACCAACAGCGGCTTGAAGAACGCCGGCGAGGTGATGGAACGGTTGGCCATCGGCGATGAGGAGTTGCTGATGTTGACCGGCATCGGCGTCCGGGCGCTGAGTGAGATCAAGCAGGCGATTGAGACGAGCGACTTGAGCTTCTTGGAGCGGGAGCCAGAGGCTGTGGTGCTCGAAGAAGCGGAAGAGGCCGAGGAGGCCGCCGAGGTCGAGATCGAAGAGGCAGCGGACGTGGAGGCGGTTGAGGAGGTTGAGGAAGAAGTTGCCGCCGAGGTCGAAGAGATCGAGGAAGAAATCGAGATCGAAGAAGCGGGAGAAGAGGTCGTCTCCGAGGCCGTTGAAGAAGCTGAGCCTGAGCCTGAGTCAGACTCTCTCTTGGTCGAGGAAGCGGAAGAGATCGCGGAGAGAATCGCTGAAGAGGTCGAGGAAGAAGAAGCTAAGGCGGAAGTAGAAGAGGAAGAAGCCGCCGAACCTGAGTTGGAAAAGATCTTTGGCGGAGAGAAACCGAGCTTGGCCGATAAATTCAAGGATTACGAGTACGACTACGAAGAAGAAGAGCTGTTCGAGGAGAAAGACAAGAAGAAGGAAAAGAAGCGCACCAAGCCTGGTCCCACGTTGATCTACGATGAGGAGACCGGTGAGATGATTCCCATCCGCCGGCGCCATCGAAAATTCGACGAGGTGTGGGACGAATATCTTGACGAGTTATAGGCTTGATTTGAAGCAACGATAAAATCTGATGTAGTTTTGACCCATGAGCTATGCAAACCTTTGGTGAATCCGAATAGCTGGCTGTCGATATGATATAAATTGACGCCGTAGCTTACGTGTGAACACCCCCGATCCATTCGGGGGCTTGAGGGACGCCAGAGGTATGCTTGGCGTCCCTTTTGTCTGGGAGATGTCGATGAGCAGAAAGAAACACATTCCGCAGCGCATGTGCATCGCGTGCCACGCACGGCGCGACAAGCGATCGTTGATCCGCGTCGTGCGGCTCGCCGATGGCCATGTGGTGGTGGATGTCAAAGGAAAACAGAATGGACGCGGCGCTTATCTCTGCCCACAACAGAGCTGCTGGACGCAAGCACTGGCGCGCGGGCACTTAAATCGAGCGCTGCGCACGAAGTTGACAGAGGACGAGATCGCGGGCCTACGAGCTTATGCCGCGACGTTGCCGGACATCTTGCCGTCAGACAATGATTAGACGGCGAGATGAATGAATAATCTATATTAGGAGAGGAGGAGGTTGGATATGAGTCCAAAAGAGATCACCATACCTGAAATTATCACCGTCCGCGACTTTGCCGATAAATTGGGGGAAACGCCCATCACGGTGATCAAAGCCCTGATGAACAACGGGGTGTTGGCCAGCATCAATCAGCAGATTGATTTTGATACGGCTGCGATTATCGCCAGTGAGTTTGGCGTCGAGGCCAAGTTACCCTATGCCGAGGTGGAGGAGGAGGCCGAGACGGAGCTTTCCGCGTGGCAACTCCTCTTGGCTGATGAGGATCCCGAAGATTTGTGTTCGCGTCCGCCCGTCGTGACGGTATTGGGCCACGTGGATCACGGTAAAACCTCTCTCCTGGATGCCATTCGTCACACGGATGTCGTTGGCGGTGAGAGTGGGGGCATTACTCAGCATATCGGTGCGTATCAGATCAAGTACAGTGGTCGGCGTCTGACGTTCTTGGATACGCCGGGCCACGAGGCCTTCACCGCGATGCGCGCCCGTGGCGCCCACACGACCGACATCGCTGTGTTGGTGGTGGCCGCCGATGCCGGTGTGCAGCCGCAGACCATCGAGGCGATCAATCACGCCCGCGCGGCGCACGTTCCCATTCTCGTCGCGCTGAACAAGGTGGATCGCCCCAACGCGCAACCGGAGGTCGTCAAGCAGGAGTTGGGCGAAGAGGGCCTCATGCCCGATGAGTGGGGCGGCGAAACGATGGTCATTCCGGTCTCGGCGAAGATGAAGCTGGGCCTGGAGGATCTGCTGGAAGCGATTATTCTCATGGCTGATGAGATTGATGTCAATGCCAATCCTGATTGCAAGGCCGTGGGCACCATTGTCGAAGGCCGAATGGACCGCCGCCGTGGCCCGTTGGGGACGGTGTTGGTGCAGAATGGTACGCTCCGCACCGGCGATGTCGTCGTCGTGGGGAAGACGTGGGGCAAGGTGCGCCGCCTCGAGGATGAGGATGGCGTTCGCCACCGCACCGCGCCGCCCGCGACGCCGGCCGTGATCCTTGGTCTGAACGATGTGCCGGAGGCCGGAGATCGTCTGATCGTGGTGGATGAGGAGCGCACCGCGCGCGCCATCGCCGAAAAGCGCCAAGATGAAGCCCGCGAGAAGGAGTTGGCGCAAAAGCGACAGGTCCTTTCGTTGGATACCTTCTCCGCTCGCATCCGCGCCGGGCAGATCCAGGAGTTGAATATCGTACTCAAGACCGATGTCCAAGGCTCCATCGAACCCATCGTCAACTCGTTGGAGAGCATGAAGATGGAGGATGTCGAGGTCAATGTGATCCACGCCGCGCCGGGGAACATCAACGAATCGGACGTGAACCTGGCGCTGGCCTCGGAGGCGACCATCGTCGGCTTCCGCGTCTCGCCGGATGCCGCGGCCCGTCGGATGGCCGATACGGAAGGCGTCGACATTCACATCTACGAGATCATCTACGAGATCGTCGACGACGTCCAGAAGGCGATGAAGGGTATGTTGGCGCCGACCT